>JAPOVT010000067.1:2661-29387 GCA_026708015.1 bacterium | reverse complement strand
ATCACGTCGGCAGGCATGTGCGGGTACGACAAGATCATTCGGCCCAAACCGACGGCTTCGGCTATTCCCCGGTCGACGAGGGCTTGGCCGACGTTGGGGAGCCATTCTTGGAGGTAGGACAGTCCAGCGGCCACCACGGTCATGCCGGGATGTCGGCCGGCTACCTCGGCGGTGGCGGCGATCAGCCGGGCCACGCCGACCAGGGGATCTTCGGGCGGCTGGTAGCCGTCGGAGGGTGGGAAGTAGGCGGGCCGCTGGATGTGGGGGACGTAGTAGGGACTACCCGCTGAGGCGCACACCAGCCCGACGCCGAGGTCGGCCAGCATGTCCAGCACCCGGTGGGTTTCAGCGAGATCTGTGCCCACCCCCGACCCGTCGCCCCCGAAGGCCAGTTGGTAGGGGCCGGGAGCCTCGGGGACTCCCACGCCACCTTCTCCGATGGTGTGGGGAACGAAGTCGAACAGCGAAAGACGAACGGCCACCCCCAAGTCGGGGGCTTGCCGGCGGGTTCCGGCGATGATTGAACGCAGAAATCGCGTACGGCCTTCCAAGTCGCCGCCGAAGGGGCCAGGCCGGTCGAACGCGGAGAGGAATTCGTGGCCCAAGTAGCCGTGACAGGCCTTGATGTCCACGAAATCGAATCCGGCTTGGTGGGCTAGTACCGCCCGGTCGATGAACTGCTCGACCAGCTCGTGGAGCTCCTCGTCGGTGAGCACTTCGGACGCATCCGACCCCACCCGGGCGTCCAAAAGCGGATGTTCATACACCGTCTTGGGGGCCGGTCCCGCGGTGGTAGGCCGGGCATAGCGCCCAGAGTGGGTGAGCTGGAGTCCAGTGAGCTGTGAGGGGTCGAGGCGGGCTCGCAGCGCAGCGAACTCGTCCACGGTGGTCTCGTCCAGCACTAGTTGGCGGGGGTTGGCCCGCCCGTCGGGTCGCACCGCAGTGGCCTCACCCCACACCAGCCCGGCCTCGCTGGCCGCGAACCGGTCCCAGCGGCGGCAAACCAGATCGGAGGGCCGACCGTCGACTTCCCCGTCCCACCCCTCCATGGGCAGCACTGCCCAGCGGTTGGGAGCGGTCATGGTGCCAGCCGACCTGTCGGTGATCGCCAGCGGCTGAGCCAGCGCGCCGGCGGGGTCCACCTCCTCGTCCATTGGGATCTCCACGCCCAGGCCCTCGAGATGACTGCGCAGCGCGGCAACGCTGGCCAGATTCTTCACCTGCCTTATTCGGGGCATGGGCTAGAGCACTCCCAGCTGCTCGCCGATGTCGCGCAGAATCTCCCGGTCGCTGTCGGGGCGCATGGGTGCCCCGGCGGGGACGGCGTCGCTTTCGGCCCAGTTCCGCATCTGCAAGAACATGGCCGCATTGTGGCGGTAGGCCGGCACCGGCGGGCGGAACGAGAAGTGGCCCAGGTATTGGAGAACGTCATTGAGCTGGTAGAAGCCGGGGTCATCCTTGGCCCACAGGCGATCGCGCTCGGCGAATTTGTCGGGGGCGAACGTGGACAGGCCCAGCAGGTAGTCGGAGCCGTACATCACCATGTCGATGGCCAGGTCGTTGCCGGTGAGCACCATGAAATCTGGGCGCACCTCGTTGCGCAGCGCCAGCCGGTCCCACTCCAATTGCCGGTCCAGCGAGGAGTGCTTGGCCCCGATGCACTGGGGAATTTCCAGCAGCCCCCGGTAGGTGTCGAGCGACACGATACGGCCATAGGGCACGAACATGGGGCCCAGCTCGAACCCGATGAATCGCTCGAGTTGGCCGGCCAGCTGGCCGTGGGCATCGAGCCAGGCGTCATCGCCGTGGTTGTTTAGACCATGCGATGGGAAAACCACCGGTAGGCCACCCCGAATTGTGATTTCTTCGGCGGCCCGGAGATAGGCGTCGAGGTCGAACGAGTCACCCGGTTCGTCAGCCACGAACGCGCCGGCCACGAATTCGCTACCGGTGACGGCCGCGGCCCGGCCAAGCACCTGCGTGCGAATGTCGGCAGCGAGCAACTGCACATACCCGGTGTCCATGTTCACCGCCGGGGTCAGCCCGGCCTCGTGGGTGCGGGCGATGTGAGCGTCGAGCGAGGCCCAGTCCACCGTGGTCGAGTCGAGATGGGGTAACAGAATGGCCGACATCCCGGTGATGGTTCGGCCGGGCAGAATCTGCATCAAGTGTCGACTCCGAGGCGCTCGAGCACGTCCTTCGGGATCCCCGACAGGCCAGTTGTTGCGTCGTCGACCGGGTGGCGCTGGCGAAGAACCGCCGCGGCTTCGGATCGGCCGGTCGCTTCGAGCCGCTCCAGGTACTCGGGCAGGTGCCCCTTGCAGTGGAAGGGGCCGCCCTCGGCCAGCACCGATGGGGTTTGATCGGCCAGGTCGTCGGTCTCGTGGGGGTCAGAGGCGATGTCGAACAGCATTTCCTCGTTCCAGGCCGCGTGGCACCCGTCGTGCCAGGTCCGAAGGTAGAGATTGTCGCCCCAGCGGACGCCCCGCTGTACTGACCACGCCCCCTGGGACAGCACCAAGGACTCTCGCCCTCCGTGGTCGGAGGAGACCAAGATGGCGGTCTCGTCCAACACCCCGTGGTCGGCCCTAAGGGTGTCGATGTCGATATAGAGAATTCGCATGGTCTCAGATCATGTCTCCCCCTCGTCGAGAACAGTAGTCGGCGTTGGGAAATGAGCTTCCTCGGCCGGATCAATTGCCCCCGACCGGCGGATGGCCCGCTTGTCGGTACCGAGGTAGGAGGCGATGACGGCGGGATCGGTGCGAATTTCGGTGGGCAGCCGGCGGCGTCGGTGCCCATGGGTTATGACGAGGCCGGTGTGCCGCTTGGTGTACAGGTCGCGGCGCCTTTTGGCCGCGAAGATCTGGTCCTCTGGTACGGTCAGAGGGGATGCATGTGTCTGATCCGCCCATCTTGCTCACCGATGCAATTGACGATGTTGGGGCTGTGGTCAAACTGCTGGCCCAAGAGGCCCCGTACGCGCCGCTGGGGGGCTGGTACAACCCCGGCGCCGATCCCCATGCCCGCACCCGTCCGCTGTGGTTCCGGGACGACTGGGTCAACGAGACCATCGCCGTGCCGGGCTCAGAGGTTTTCCTGGACAACCCGGCCTACATCGAATCGGCCAAGGTCTACTACCGCGCCGAGATCGTGGAGCCCCACAGCGTGTACGTGAACCAGATGATGGCTATTCCGCAAGCGGGTCCGGCCCATACCGACAACCCCCGGTTCGCGGGCCGCGACCGCACCAACACACCCATGTGGCTGTTGCGGGCCATGCTGTGGTCGGGATTGTTCGACGACCTGTCGTTTCCGCAGGCCACCGCCATCTGGTGGCTCAACGATGTGGAGGGCGGCGGCATTCGCTACTGGCCCTACGGGCCCGACCAGCCGCCCGAGGAGCATGTGGGCAACATGGCCAACACCGCGCTGATGGGCGACAACCACGGCATGTTCCACCAGGTCAACTCAATCGGGCCCTTCGACATCGGCACGCCGCGGGTATCCCCGATGGCCCAATTCGCCCCCGCGGGCAGCCCTGACGGGGAGTGGGTGGTGACCGACCACGGCGAGGAGGTGTACCGCACCCCGCTCGACGATGTCCGCATCAGCGTGCTGTGGAAGGCCGATGTGTATATCGACGCCGATCACAAGAGCAGGCTGGCTTCCAATCCCCTGAGCCGCGACGACATCGCTGCTCGCTTCAACGCCGATTTGGCTGAGCGGGGGATCGACGCTCGCTTCGACCCCAACCGCATCGACGACGATCCCGACCACGCGGCCATGATCGCCGAGCACTACCCCGAGGCCCGCCCCGTGGACGCGCTCCCCTCGGTTTTCGACTACTGACCGGCGCTCAGCCTAGGTCGGCGAAGCGCACCAGCTTGGTGGTGATCACGGGGGTGGACTCGTGCTCCACGAACCGCAGCCCCATCACGCCGTGGTCGCGACCCGCGGTGTCGACCCAGATGCCCGTAGCCGGCTTCTCGGGCGCCACCACGAGCCGCACCACCCCGTCGGCGTCGGTCTCGACGTCTTGGGACGACGCGTAGCCCTGCCCGGTGAAGTAGTTGGCCAGGTTCTCCATCCAGTGGTTGCACAACTGGAAGTTCCAGTGGCGGCACACCGGGGGTTTGAACTCCACCACCAGGGCCTCGCCCTCGCCGATACGCCAGTAGCCGAACTCGAAGTGACGGTCGTCGGGGGAGCCGCCCACTCGGAGGTAGTGCTCGGTGGTGAGCTGCAACTGGTTCTCCTCCTTGAGCAGCGTGTCGGTCCAGTCGGAGTAGTCGGACTGCACCGACAGCACCATCTGGGCCGCGATGGCCAGCCGTTTCGACATCTCGGCCGCGTCCGGTGTGTGAATCACCGGGGTGGGCTCGAGCGGCTCGATCATCAGCCGGGGCGCTGACTGGGCGTCGCGGTCGTCGTAGACGATGCGCATCATCAGCTCCCGGGTTTCCGGGGCGACCGCCATCCAGTTGCCGATGCCGGGGTCGTCCACCGAGAGCACGAAGTCGACGTTTCCGGCGCCGTCGGTGAATTCGTCGAGCAGGGCGGTGAACGGCGTTTGCGACCAGCTCGGATTGAACTCCTCCAGCATGGCCACGGCCCGGTCACCCACCGATTCCACCCCAACCCAATCGGGCACCTTCGGGGTCCATGCCGACATGTGGACGTAGGGGGCAGAACCCCGCTGGCCGGTGACCCGGTATCGCTTGGCGGCGTCGATGGGTTGCACCACGTGATCCTGGTCGGGCGACTGGACCCCTTGGCCGCCTTTCATGGGCGGAGGAATGATCCAAATCGCCGTCTTCTGCATCGGGGGAAGGTTCTCGATGCAGCGCATGTAGGCCATCAACGACATGCGGGTCAGGTAGCGGAACCCCTCCACCCGATCTTGCTCGTTGGCGTCGGGGGTGCGGTCTACCACCACTTGTCCTGCGGCTCGCAGTGTCTCGCAGAAGTCGTTCCACGCTTCCCCAGACATCAATCGTTCTCGTGCTGCGGCGTCATTCGTCATGGTCTGACCTTTCTGAAGCTCCGGCACACTCTATTGACGACGAGACTGAAGCGAAGAGGCGTTGGAGGCAAGTCATGAGGCTGGCGTTCAAGACCAGGCCCCAGAACATCGAGTGGCCGGTCATGTTGGAGACGTGGAGGGAGCTGGACGCCAATCCTCGGTATGAGTCGGCTTGGCTATTCGACCATTTCTATCCCATCTATGGGAGCGAGGAGGGTCCGTGTCTCGAGGCATGGGTGGCGCTGAGCGCGCTGGCCCAGGCCACGAGCCGCATCCGAATCGGGACCATGGTCAACGCCGCCCCTACCGCAATCCTCTACCCCTTCTCGCTCATCGACCCCGCCTCCGTCCACGACATGGCCGACGCCCTGGAATCTCTCGTTGATACTGGCTAAGTGAGATTCCGTCAGCTGCGGGCGTCTACCACTTGAACGAGGCCATCCCAGGCGACCATGTCGGCGTCGATTGTCACCAGGAGGATGATCATGTTGGGCGATTACCGCTTGCGGTCATGTACTTGCGGTAGTTCTCCGATCGCTCCCAACTCGCATTTGTGCGTGATGTCGGTTCCCATGAGAGTTGATTGTGCAATGTGTACAACCTAAGGCAAGAGCGTTTTTGTGCGGACGCGGTTGGGTGAGAGCAGGACTAGGTCGTTAGGTACAGTCCCACCTGTGGCAGAAAAGGGGGCGATCACCGACGAGGCCATTGCCCGGTTGCGGGCTCGGATCGGGATCGCTCAGCCCCATCCTCAACCGCCGTGGTATCGGGAGCCCAACACCGATGCGTTTCGCCAGGTGGCGGAGGCGTATGGCGACGACAATCCGCTGTGGTGCGATCCTGAGTACGGCTTGAGCACGGTGTGGGATGGGCCAATTGCGTCGCCCAACATGAACGGGGGAGACACCCTCATTGGCGAGAACGAGGTGCAGAATCTCGATCCCGACACCAAGGCGCTGCTCAAGGGCGACCCGCTCAAGGGGGTCCACGCCTACTACTCGGGCAGCTACCGGGAGTGGTGGGCCCCGCTGCGGCCGGGGATGCGGGTAACCCGGCGCAACGCCCTGGTCGGCGTCCACGACAAGAGCAGCCAGTTTGCCGCCCGCACCGTCCACGAGTGGACCGCCGAGGTGTTCGCCACCGAGGGCGCGGTGCTGTCGGCCCAATACCGGCTGATGATCCGCACCGACCGAGGGGCGGTGGAGCGAAAGGCCGACGAGGGCGGGGGTAAGTACGACGACATCGAGATTGAGCCCTACACCGACGAGCAGATTGCCGAGATCACCGAGGCAGTGAGCGCGGAGTCGGAACGCCGCCGGGGGGCCGAGCCCCGCTGGTGGGAAGACGTCGAGGAGGGCGACGAGCTGCCGCCGCTGGTCAAGGGGCCCATGCGGGTCACCGACATGGTGGTGTGGCACACCGGCATGGGCATGGGCCTGTACGGGGTCAAGGCGCTGAGGCTAGGTGTGCAGCAGCGTCAGCGGGTGCCGGGGTTCTTCCGCCCTGACGACCTCAACATCCCCGACGTCCAACAGCGGGTCCATTGGGATCCCGAGTGGGCCCGGCGGGCGGGCAACCCGGCCATCTACGACTACGGCCGGATGCGCGAGACCTGGCTGGTACACCTGTGTACCGACTGGATGGGAGATAACGCCTGGCTGGCCGCTCTCGACGTGCAGTTCCGCCGGTTCAACTACGTGGGCGACACTCACTGGATGGGGGGCACGGTGACCCGCAAGTACCGCACTGACGAGGGTGCCCCGGCGGTGGACCTCGATATCTATGGCGAGAACCAGCGGGGTGAGATCACTTGTCCGGGGCACGCCACGATCCTGCTGCCCAGCCGAGAGCATGGGCCGGTGAAGCTGCCCACCCCACCGGGAGGGGCGACAACCGCCTCCGAGGCACTTGACGCGCTTATCGAGCGGTTCGAGGCGATGTCGGTGGAATGACTCCTGAGCGGCTGCCGATAGACGCAACCACCAGCGACGAGGAGATTCAGGCTGCGGTGGCGGCATGGGTGGTCGATCACGTCCCCCAAGCGTGGATTGACGCCGCCCCCCATGGGCGGCGGGCCATCCGCGAGGTGCGGCCCCGAGCCGACTACGAGGCCTGGTATCCCACGTTCGCTGCATCGGGGCTGGCCGTAGCCACTTGGCCCGTCGAGTACTGCGGCCTCGACCTGCCGCTGGCGAAGGCTCGGGTGGCCGAGTCGGTGCTGGCTCCGCTCAACCTGGGGCGGCTGAATCCCCTCGGGTTGCACAACACGGCCCCCGCACTGTTCGCCCACGGCACTGAGGAGCAGCGTTTGCGCTTTCTTCCTCCACTGGTGGCCAACCAGGAGCGGTGGTGCCAGATGTTCAGCGAGCCCGGTGCGGGCTCTGATCTGGCGTCTTTGGCCATGGGGGCCGAAGCCGATGGCGACGAGTGGATCCTCACCGGCCAGAAGGTGTGGAGCACATGGGCCCACCAGTCCGAGTTCGCCATCTGCTTGGCCCGCACCGATCCCACCGTCGCCAAGCGCCGGGGCATCACCTACTTCCTGGTCGACCTGTCGTCGCTGGGTGTCGAGGTGCGGCCCCTGCGCCACATCGGCGGCGAGATCGACTTCAACGAGGTGTGGCTCGAAGAGGTGAGAGTGCCCGACTTCCACCGCGTAGGCGCCGCGGGCGACGGATGGCGGGTGGCCGCTTCCACGCTGGCCGGAGAGCGCCAGATGGTGGCGGGCGAGGGATCAGGCGGCGTCGACCGCATCGGCGGTGGAGGCATCGATAGCTTGCTCAACCAAGCTCGACAGGCGGGGATCGGCCCAGTGGAGCGCGACCGACTCATGCGTCTCTTCTCCGAGGAAAAGGTGAGGGCGTGGACCAACGAGCGGGTTCGGGCCACGGTCAAGGCCGGAGGCACGCCGGGGCCGGCGGCGTCGATCGGCAAGGTGCACCAAGGCCAGCTCAACCAGGGGCTTCAGCTGGCCGCGGTCGATCTCATGGGCATGGATTCGATGGCCTGGATGCCCGGCAAACCGTCCGAAGAACAAGATTCCATCGAAACGTGGGCCGCTCACATGCCCTATGTGGTCAAAGGCATGCTGCGGAGCCGGGCCAACACCATCGAGGGGGGCACAACCGAGGTCAACAAAAACGTGATCGGCGAGAAGGTGCTGGGACTGCCCCGCGAGCCCGACCCCTATCACGACGTGGCGTGGCAGGACGTCCCGAGATAGTTGGGCGCAGAAGATGAACCTGGCCGATCTGATCTTGGATCACCCGTTCAACGACGATGAGCCGCTGCTCCATGACCTCGATCGGTCGTGGAGCGCAGGCGAGGTCCGCCACGAGGTGCGCTCGCTCGCCCGGCAGCTTGAGTCATTGGGCTGCGCCCGCCGGGGGGTGGCCATCAACCTGGCCCGGGGGGCCGAAGTGGTGCTGGCCATGGCGGCCATCTGGCATGCCGATGCCGTGTTCGTCCCCGTCAATCCCCGTCTTCCCACCCGAGCGGTGTCCGAGCTGGTGGACAAGCTCCGCCCTGCGCTGATGATCGACGCCGAGGGCATCCGCGTCGTCGAGGCAGAGGCCGCGGCCTACGACGCGGGGGATGCCTTCGTGCTGTGGACCTCGGGCACCACCGGCGATCCCAAGCCAGTGCTCAACACCCACGACGGATACATCGAGCTCATCGACCGGGTGCTCGGACCGCTGCGGGGTGGACGCGACCCCAGCGACCGACCGGCCAAGAAGCCGACTCCCAACCTGATACCGGTGTCGATGGCGCTAAACGCCGGCATCTACAACGCCTTGTTCGGTTTGCGGGCCGGTGCCGAGTTGGTGGTGATGGACCGCTTCGCCGCCGGCGACTTCGCCACCCTGGTCCGCCGCCACCAGATTCGCTCAACCATCCTTCCCCCCGCGGCAATGGCCATGCTCAACGACGATCCCGAGGTGACCGATCTGGAACCGCTCAGGTATGTGCGGTCGGTCACCGCCCCGCTGTCTCCGTTCCAGGCCCGGCGGTTTGCCGGCCGATTCGGCGCCATCGTGCTCAACGGTTACGGCCAGGCCGAGATGGGCGAGGTGATCGGCTGGACTGCGGCCGACGCCAAGGCGCATCCCGAGAAGCTGGGAGCGGCCGGACGCCCCCATCCGGGAGTCAGCGCCCGCATCGACAGCCCCGACGCCAACGGTGTGGGTGAGCTGTTGGTGCGTCCCCCCTTGGTGTGGGACGAAACCCGACGGGCCGTGCTGGCCGACCGGCTCACAAACGACGACCACATCCGCACCGGCGATCTGGCCCGCATCGACGATGACGGGTTCGTGTGGATCGAGGGCCGGGCAGGCGACGTGATCAACCGGGGCGGGAACAAGGTGGTCCCCACCGAGGTGGAGGAGGTGCTCACCGCATTGCCCCAGGTGAGCGAGGCCGCCGTGGTGGCCGCCCCTGATGAGCGACTGGGCCAAGTGCCGGTGGCGTTCGTGGTCGAACGCGAGCCGGTGGGCGACCGAGTTCTCGAGCAGGCCTGCCGGGAGGCATTGGCGCCCTATAAGGTGCCGGTGCGCTTCCGGCGGGTCGATGAGATCCCCCGAAGCGAAGTCGGCAAGGTGTTGCGCCGCCAACTAGAAGAGGGATTGTGAAGGGAGCCACACCCATGTTCGATCTCAACGGAAAGACGGCGATGGTCACCGGCGCGGGCCAGAACGTCGGCGCTGGCGTGGCCCACACGCTGGCGTCGCAGGGCGCCCACGTGCTGGTCAACGACATCGTTGCCGACCGGGCTACCGAAGTGGCCGACGCCATCGCCGCTGCCGGTCACTCTGCTGATGCGCTGCCCTTCGACGTCACTGACGGCGACGCCGTGCGGGAGGCCATCGCCGGCCGGCCCATCGACATCCTGGTCAACAACGCCGGCAACGGCGGGGCCGAGGATATGGCGGTCAAGGCCTTCGCAGATACCGAGCCGGCCGATTGGATCGGGCCCCTCGCCGTCAACCTCGATGGCGTCATGAACTGCACTCACGCAGTGTTATCGGGGATGATCGAACGGGGCTGGGGCCGCATCATCGGCGTCGTCTCGGGAGCGGGTACCGTGGGCGTGAACATCGGCGTGGCCGCCTACTCGGCCGGCAAGGGCGGCGCGGCTGGACTGCTCCGCTCGGTGGCTCTGGAAGTGGCCAAGACGGGAGTCACGGTGAACTCCATCGCCCTGGGCCTGATGTCCAACACTGCCGGGGGCGACATCACCGAGCAATTGGCCCGAGCCATCCCCACCCGGCGGCTGGGCACTCCCGAAGACGTTGCCGCTTTGTGCGCCTACCTCGCCTCGGAAGAAGCCTCCTGGATGACCGCCCAGACCATCCCTCTCGCGGGCGGCTCCATCACCAGCTGAGCCCCAACCGCGTAGGTTGTGAACATGGCGATTACCACAGAGGCTGCCGTTCTGCGTGCGGTGGGTGAGCCGCTGTCGATAGAGGCGATTCAGATCCACTCGCCCGCGCGTGGAGAGGTGATCTTGGAGATGGGGGCCGCGGGGATATGCGGTTCAGACCGCTATGTGATCGAAGGGACATATCCGGTGGAACCGCCCGCTGTTTGCGGCCACGAGGGCGCCGGTGATGCGGTCATGGTGTTCGGCATCGGCGGGGTGGGCGCCGCCGCAGTGATGGGCGCGGCGCTGGCCGGTGCCGAGCGGATCGTGGCCGTTGACATCAATGCCGACAAGCTCGCCCTCGCCTGTGGTTATGGAGCAACCGACGTGGTCGATGCCAGTGCCGCCGACGTTGCCGACGCCGTGGCTGAGCTAACCGGCGGCTGGGGGGTGGATGCGGCGCTGCTCGCCCCGGACCGAGTCCGTTCTGAGCACTACGAGACGGCCATAGCCTGCCTCGGCGCCGGCGGGATGGTGGTGCAGGTGGGCGGCACGTCGCACGGAATGGAGTCGATCCCCTTTTCCGACTTGGTGGCAGGCCGCAACATCCGCGGCGTCGTCGAAATGGGCTGAGGCAATGAAGTGCCCGGGGTGGGAGTCGAACCCACACGCCCCCTTCGGGGGCTGGGGGGTTTAAGCCCCCTGCGTCTGCCTATTCCGCCACCCGGGCCTGACTCCACGGTACTGGGCTGGCCGGAGGGGGGCTGCTCAATTGCGGTGGGGAGTTAGACCAACCGGAAGACGCCTGATCCGGTGGTGATGGTGCGGTTGTCGCGGCCCTCGTCGAACAAGGTGAGGTTGACGTTGATGCGGCCGCTGCGGGCGGTGATGACCTCACCCTCGCAGCGGAATGGGCCGATCAGGCCGGGCTTCACGAACATCACGTACCAGTTCTCCACCTGGATGCGGTCGGTGCCGGCGGCCTGCTCGGCCAGCTCGTGGGCGGTGATGTCGAAGACGATGTGGATGGGGCCGAGGTGCAGGGCGGCGTGGGGCGCGGAGAACTCCTTGGACAGCTCGGGGAGCCGGTACCAGCCGTCGGTGCCCTTCTCCACCCCGAACACCTCGTGCAGCCGGGGCATGTCGGGGGTGTCCTCCACCGGGATGAGCGGGTTGTCCACCGCCTCGTAACCGTCGGGCACGTCCCCCAGGCTCACTCCCATGCCCGCCGAGGTGGAGATGACCCGGGAGTGGTCGGCGGCGTCCACCACTTTGGATCGGGTGAACCCCATTTGGCGTCCGAAGTTGATCACCTCGCGGATCACCTCGATCCGGTCCACCCCCCGGGCGTCGTCGAGGATCTGGGTGAACGACACCACCGGCGCGGGCACCACCTGATCGTCGTTCCAACTCGGCTCGGGGCAGCCGATGGCCAGGGGGGCGGCCATGATCCCGCCATGGGCGTTGCGCATATCGTGGCGCAGCGGCATCGACTCCAGTTCGTCGTCGGAAAACCCGGTGTCCAGTGACGGGGTGGTCTTGTTGAGGTACCGATACGACATCAGCCCGGTCCACAGTTCTTCGAATGCCTCCCAATGCTCATCAGGAGCCGCATCGCGGATGTCCTTCACCATGGACTTGCCCCTTTCAGGTTCGATGTGGGCCAGAGTATGCCCATGGTCCGGGGCGAACTCCTACTTGCCCCAGAACGCCGGGGAGGTGGCGTCTTTGGGGATCTCAGCCAGGGGTTCGGCGATCTCAGCCACCTTCGGGCCGTGCTCGGCGGCCAGCGGGGCCAAGGCGTCGAGGTCGAAGTTGTACACCTCGGCGGCGTTGCCGGCCAGGATGCGGCGCATCGATTCCTCATCTCGGTCGTGCAGGGCGAAGCGGATGCCCTCGCGACTGTAGGGATAGGTGCCCTCCACGTGGGGATAGTCGGAGCCCCACATCACTTTGTGGTCGCCCACCTTGTCGAGCAGGCGCATCTCGTTGGGGCCGGGGAAGCTGATGCCGATCCAGATGTTGCGCTCGAAGTAGAAGCTGGGCTTTTCGGGCAGAACCGATTCGGCGGAGAAGCCCAGCTCGCCGGTACGCCCGGTCATCGACATCTGGGCGTGGAGCCCATCGAGGCGGCGCAAGATGTCGGGCACCCAGCCGAAGCCCTGCTCGGTGAACACCGCCTTGAGGTCGGGATAGCGCTCGAACACCCCGCCCATGATGAGGTGCCACATGGAGCGGTTGGAGAAGAACGGGGTCTCGATCACGAACATCGGTCCGGCCGCGGGGGAGTCGCCGTAGTCAGGCATCCCGGTGCCGCCGGAGTGCATGGTCATCACCACGTCGTGCTCTTCGCAGGCGGCCCACACCGGGTCGTAGCGAGGGTGGAACAGCGGGGGCAGATCGGAGTTGGGAGCGATGCTGGGGATGAGCGCCCCGCCCCGCAGGTTGTGCTCGGCGATCCACTTCACATCGGCGACCGCCTCGTCGATGTCGTTCAGGAAAATCTGGCCGATGCCAGCCCGGCGCTCGGGGTAGTCGGCGCAGAAATCGGCCAGCCAGCGGTTGTGGGCCCGGATGCCGGCCAGTCGGCGGGGGAGGTCTTTGTCGGTGGGCTGGGGGGCGATCAGGGTGCCGGTGGGGAAGAACGGGGGCACGGTGTTGGGGAAGGTGATCTCTGCCACCACGCCGTCGGTGTGCTGCTCGGAGATGCGGCGGTCGTTGTCCCAGTTGCGGGATCGGCCGTCGTCTTGCAGGTCGCGGAACGGGTTGCGGTACTTGCCCCGCCAGGCGTCGAACTCGTCGTGCCAACTCGACTCCAAATATTCCCGATAAGTCTTGTGATTGGCTCCGGCGTGGCAGTCGGAGGAGATGATGGTGTAGCGGTCAGCGGTGGCGGTTGTCACGTTGCAAAGGCTATCGGGCAGGCGGGTTCGGTCGCCTAGGGCGAGAGCAGTTCGTCTCTTACTTGACGCTTTAGGTATTTGCCGGAGGCGTTGCGGGGCAGGGGGGTGGTGAGGAACCAGATGTGGGCGGGGATCTTGTAGGGGGCCAGGCGGCCGTCGAGGTGGGCTCGCAGGCCGTCGGCGTCGAGCTCTGTGCCGAGGCGGAGCACGATGGCGGCACCGGGCACCTCGCCGAGGCGCTTGTCGGGCACGGCGAACACGATGGCCTCGGCCACCGCGTCGTGCTGGTAGATGGCGTTCTCCACCTCGGCGCAGGCGATGTTCTCGCCGCCCCGGATCACCAGGTCCTTGGCCCGGTCCACGATGGCGATAAACCCGTCCTCGTCGATGGTTGCGATGTCGCCGGTATGCAGCCACCCGTCGACAATGGCCTCGGCGGTAGCCTCCGGCTTGTTGAGATAGCCCCGGATGACAATGGGGGAGCGAACCAGCAGCTCCCCCGGTTGGCCCGACGGCAGCTCGGTGCCGCCGTCGTCCACCACCTTGGCCTCGACGGTGGGCAGCGGCGGGCCCACAGTGGTGGGCTTGTCCCGGTAGATCGCCCCGACATTCATGGTGACCACCCCGCTGGTTTCGGTCAGGCCGTAGCCGGTGCCGGGATTTCCGCTGGGGATCGACCGGGAGATCTTGTCCACTAGGTCGGGGTGAAGCGGCGAGCCCCCGCCGCCCAACGAGCCCAGACTGGAGGTGTCATGGCGATCGAAATCGGGATGCAGCACGATCTCTCGGGACATGGCCGGTACCGCGGCCAGAGTGTTGGGCCGCTCGGCGTCGATCAATTTGAGAGCCTCGGTTGCGTCCCAGCGGTACATGAGCACCAGCTTCCCGCCCACAGTGGTGGTGGGGTGCAGGTAGCAGTTGCACCCGGTGACGTGGAACAGCGGCACGCAAACCAGCCCGGCAGGCTGGTCTTTCTCGCCTCGGGGAATGGGTTCCCTCTCGTTGATCATGCCCAGCGCTGCTGAATAGAAGCCCATGTTCATCACGTTGTGGACCGCGCCCCGGTGGGTCATCACCGCTCCCTTGGGGAAGCCGGTGGTGCCCGAGGTGTAGAACACGCACAGGTCGTCGTCGGGGTCGATGGCCACGTCGGGCAGAGCGGGGGGATCGAGGTCGGCCACCGTGTCGGCCCAGCGGATCACGTCTTCGGGCAGATCCTCGTCGCACCGGGTCACCACAACCGGAATCTCCGGTCGACTATCGAGGGAAGCCAGGCGCTCCCAGCGCTCGCCGTCCACTATCAGCACCGTCGGTTGACTGTCCTCCAGTCCGTAGGCCATCTCCGCCGGGGTCCACCAGGCGTTCATGCCCACCACCACCGCTCCCATCGAGACCACCGCCCAATAGGAGATGATCCATTCCGGGTAGTTGCGCATAGAGATGGCCACCCGGTCGCCCGGGCCCACGCCGCCGTGGGCGGCCAGCCACGATGCCAGCGCCCTCACCTGGCGATGGGCCTCGGCGTAGGACACGCGCTCGTCTTGGAACACCAGGTAGTCGGCGTCGCCGTGGGCGGCAGTGCCGGCGAACAGATCTCTCAGCGAACTGGGCGCGTTGTCGAACACCCGTACAGGAATGCCGTTGACCTCTTTGATCGACCAGGCGAAGAGCGCGCTCGGCGCGGTGAGCTGGTCGGCGGCCTCGTTCCAAGCAGCGAGGGTCATCAGTTGGACAGCCCCCAGCTCTCCATCACGACTGGGATCAGGGCGTCGACCAGCTCCTGGGCGTCAGGATTGGGGGGCAGGACATTGGCGTTTACCGCCAGCGACAGGTCCAACTCGGGGAAGTAGAGCGACCGGGTGCGGAATGCCGGCGTGCCCCCTCCGTGGCTGTAGACCAGCAGGCCGTCGATCTCGCCAATGCCCAATCCCAGGCCGTAGCCGGGGTTCACGCT
This sequence comes from bacterium, assembly GCA_026708015.1. Taxonomy (NCBI): domain Bacteria; species bacterium. Next base: position 14,145 of record JAPOVT010000067.1, on the reverse strand, counting down.
CGGAGTGGTCATCTCGGCCAGCGATTCATCGCTGATCAGGCCTCCTTTGAACAATCCTCGGAACATGGTGGGGACGTCGCCGATAAGGGTTTCGATTCCCCCGCCCGTCCAGCCCGCCGTTTGCAGGAATTCCTGGGGATAGCTATTGGTGGCGAGGAGGTCTTTTCCTTTGAAGACGTGCAGTGATCCATCGGGGGGATTGGTCAGCGATGTGAAGGCGGAGTACAGGAGCCCGTAGTTGTAGCTGTTGGCCACCGTCTCGGGCGGAAGCTCGTTGGGAGGCAGGTAGGTGTTCTGAAGGCCCAGCGGCTCCAGGACCCGGTTCCTGATCTCGACGTGGGCGGGATTGCCGGTGACCGCCTCGATGATCATTCCCGCGATCACGTGGCCGGCGGTGCTGTAGTTGTACTCGGTCTCGAAATCGGCCACCGGCCCGTAGTTGGTGGTGAAGAGCACGATCTCCTCGGGGGCGATGGGCACGTTCAATCGGCCAGCGCCCAGAATGAAGAACCCGGGATCGAAGGCGTATTCCACGAATCCCGCGGTGTGGCCCATGAGGTGTCGGAGGGTGATGTCGGGGCCGCGTTCGTATTTTCCGTACCAGTCGTCGCCCAGGTAGGCGGTGACCGGGGTGTCGAGGTCGACGAGGCCCTCGTCCACCATCGACAGAACGGCGACGGTGGTGATCGGCTTGGTGACCGATCCGATGCGGACATAGGAGTTGGGTGTCATGGGCTCTTCGGTGACGAGATCGCTCACCCCCCAACCGAAGGTCCACGGCTCTTCGTCTCCCAGGGCCACTGCCAATACCAGCCCGGGTATTCCGGCAGAGTCCATGTAGTCGGCCACCGCGGCTTCGATGGCGGCGATGTCCAACCCCGACGGGTGGTCTTCGGGCTCGGGTGCGGGGGTGGCCTCAGGAGTTGGGGCTTCGGTGGGCTCGGGTGCGGGGGTGGCCTCCGGGGTTGGTTCTGGAGTGGCTTCAGGCGTGGGGGCCGAGGTGGGGTCCGGGGTCGTCGCTGGAGTGGCTGCGACGGTGGGAGCAGTTGTCGGCGGTGGCGGGGCGGCCTCATCGTCGTCATTCCCGCAGGCGCCGGCCACCAGGGCCAAAGCCAACAGCAACGCCCAGAGCAGCTTGGCTGCTGAAGATCGCATCATTGCCCAAGGCTACGCTTTGCTATGGCCAAAATGCGCTTCAACCACATGGAGCTGACGCTTCCCCTGGGCACATTGACCGACGAATACCGGGCCGAGGTACGGCAGTTCTACGGCGATGTGTTCGGATGGACGGCGACCGACACCCAGATCCTCAAGCAGACTGCGCTGTTGTTGTCCACTGACCCTGCCACCAGCCAGTTCGTCTTGCTGGCCGAGCACAAGGAGCCGATGGCACCTCCGCCGTTCGATCATCTGGGTTTGCTCTTCGAGACCCGGGAAGAGGTTGACACCTGCCTGGCCAAGTGCGAGGCCTGGCAGGAGAAGGATTCCCGGGTGGAGATCAAGCGCTACAACGACCTGGTGATGCCCACGGTGACCGTGCATGCCTTTTACGTGCGGCATCTGCTGCCCATTCACTTGGATGTGCAGTGTATGGAGCGGCCCGAGGGGGTGGCGGCGCCGTCGGGCCGCTGGGTCTGGGTTGAAGACTGATGGCTGACGAGCGGGTCTCAGAGCTGATTGGGAGGGACGGCCCCGAGACTGCAACCGAGGTAGCCGACCGGATTTGGATGGCGGTGGGCACGGCTAACGCCTACAAGGTGGCCACACCCGAGGGCAGCGTGATGATCGACGCCGGACTGGCCGGCGACGCCCGCCGCTTCCACCGCCAGCTAGCGGCCGTGCCGGGCGATCCGGTGCGCTACATCGTTCTGACCCACGCCCACGAGGACCACATCGGCGGTCACCGGCTCTGGTCCCGGGAGGGGGCCCAAGTGGTGGCCCACCGCCTGTGCCTCCAGCGCGATGAGCAATACCGCCAGCTGACCCAATTCCGCGTGGATCGGGCCAAGATCCTGTGGGGGGCGGCCATGAACCTCCGCACCGAATCCGGCCGAGTAGAGCCCACCCCGCCTATCGAAGTCGACATCGTGGTCGACCGCTCCCACACCCTCGAGGTGGGCGACCTCACCTTCGAGGTGATGCACACCCCCGGCGCCGAGGGTCCCGACGGGCTAACGGTGTGGGTGCCCGAGCTGCGGGCCGCCTTCGTGGGTGATCTGTGGGGCCCGATCATCGACGCCTTCCCCAACCTGTTCACCCTGCGGGGCGAGCCCTACCGCGACGCCCAGCAATACATGGAGTCGCTGCGCGAAGTGCGCGACCTGGAGCCCGAGATCGCCCTGGCCGGGCACTTCGAGCCGGTGATGGGCAAAGACCAGGTGCGGGAGGTGCTCACCCGGATGCACGACGGCGTGGAATGGGTGTGGGACCGGGTGATCGACGGAATGAACGAAGGCAAAGACCCCTTCACGCTCATGAAGGAGATCCGCCTGCCCGACGACTCTCCGTTGAACGAGACCTACGGCCGGGTGGACTGGGGCGTTCGGGCCATCTGGGAGAGCCTGGCCGGCTGGTTCACCTATCAGTCCACCTCTGATCTCTACGCCACTGCCCCCGAGGCGGTGTACCCCGATGTGGTGGACCTGGCCGGGGCCGATGCCTTGGTGGCCCGCTGCGAAGAACGGCTGGCTGCCGGTGAGGAACTCGAAGCCCTGCACCTGGCTGACATAGTTCTGGCCGCCGACGCCGCCCACGTTGGGGCATTGTCGGCCAAGCTGACCGCTCTCCAGTCGATGGCGGACCAATTCGGTCTGCGCAACTTCCAGGAGGCCGGGTGGTACCGGGCCGAGATCGCCCGAGTGGAGCAGGATTTGGAAGCGGCCCAAGCGTGACCTGCCGTATCGAGGTTTTCGAGGCCATCAAGTCGCCCACCGACCAGTGCAAAGTGCTGGTCCGCCCGTAGTCGACTTACCCTGTCCCCGTGGATTTTGGCGACACCCCCGCTGAAGCGGCCTTCCGGGCTGAGGCCCGGGCCTGGCTGGAGGCCAACGCGCCGGCCAAGGGCTCACCGGAGGCGTTCGATCACATGAGCACCCCGGGACGAAGCGCGGAGTTGGAGAGAGCACTGGCCGACAAGGCCCGGGCCTGGCAGGCGAAACTGGCTGCCGGCGGCTGGGCCTGCTTGGACTGGTCGCCGGAGTACGGGGGGCGGGGCGCCTCCACGGTGGAATCCATCATCTTCGAGGAAGAGCAGAGCCGCTTCGGCATCTCAAGGTCGATCTTCATGGCCGCGCTCGATATGGCTGCCCCCACCCTCATGTCGTGGGGCACCGATGAGCAGAAGCAGCGGTTCTTGAACCCCATTCGCCAGGGAGAAATTGTGTTCGCCCAGCTGTTCAGCGAGCCCAACGCCGGCTCCGATCTGGCCGGGCTCCAAACCAGAGCGGTCCAAGATGGCGACGTGTTTGTGGTCAACGGCCAGAAGGTGTGGAACTCCTATGCCCATCTGGCCGACTGGGGCATTCTGCTGGCCCGCACCAACTCGGACGTTCCCAAGCACCAGGGGCTCACCTATTTCTTTGTGGAGATGGACAGCGAGGGCTTGGACCCGCGGCCACTGCGCCAGATGACCGGCGGCGCCGAATTCAATGAGACCTTTTTCGACAACGTGCGGGTCCCGGCAGAGAACGTGATCGGCGGGGTAAACAACGGCTGGGCGGTAGCCCAGACCACCCTGAACAGTGAGCGGGCTGCGGTGGGTGCCCAGACGTCGGTGGTCGATGTCCCCACTCTGGTGGATCTAGCCCAGAAAAGGGGCCAGGCCGGCGACCCGACGGTTCGCCAGGCGCTGGCCGAAGCGTGGATCAGGTCGGAGGTACTCCGCTATCTGGGCATGAGGGTGTACACCGCGCTGAGCCAGGGCACCGAGATCGGGCCGGAGGCCTCGATCATGAAGCTGTTGACCGGCGACCACATTCGCGACACCAGTGCAACGGCTTTGGAGCTGCTGGGACCGGAGGGGATGCTGGACGACGATGTCTGGGTGACGCGGATGGTCAGCCATTTCGCCCACAAGATCGGCGGTGGCACTCCGGAGATCCAGCGCAACGTGATCGGCGAGCGCATTCTCAGTTTGCCTCGCGAGCCGCGGGCCGACAAGGGCATCCCTTTCCGCGAACTCAAGGTGTGATGGGCCTGCCTTGTGCTCGGCCGGTGCTGCTGGCCGCGGCGGCGCTGTTGGTGCTGTCCGGGTGCGGCCTATTCAGCGAGGGAACGGTCATCAGCCCCGCGCCCATCACCGAGGAAGAGGGCGAGGAAGATGTCCAGAGCACTCCGATCCCCACGGCCACCCCCGCGGGAGCGCCGCTGCCGGCTGATGCCATCGTGATTGGTGCTCTGATGGCCACCACCGGTTTCCTGGCCGACTACGACGAGCCCGCCCTAGTGGCCGCCCGGAACCGCATCGACGCGTTGAACGATGCCGGCGGACTGCTGGGACGACCGGTTGTGCTGCGGCACATCGACAGCCACACGGAGTTGTCCGTCATGAAAAGCGGCGCCGAGCAGCTGCTCTTGGACGGGGTAGACCTGATGCTGATGACGTGTGATGCCGCCTATGCCGGTCCGGCCATCAATGCGCTGGAGAGTTCGGGGACCTTGGTGATCAGCCCCTGTGGAACCGACGACCTCTGGGCCAGCGGTGAGCTGGGCGACCGGGTGTTCACCTTCGGAACGCCGGTGAGCACCGAGGCGGAAATACTGGTCTCGTTGATTGCCGACCGGGGTATTGCCACCACGATGGTAATCATCGATCAGACCAGTACCGAGGCGGTGTCCGCCTGCGAGGCCTTCGGGCAGCGCTTTGAGGAGGCCGGCGGCCAGGTTGCCGGCGTACACCGATACCAACCCACCGATCCCGGCCTTCTCGAGCCCATCCTGCTGGGGCTGGGCAGCACCAATCCGGAGGCCATCGTGTTCTGTGGCACCCGGTTGGTGGCTCCCGAGATATTGGCGCCGGTCCGGGCTGCGGGATTCAACCAGCCCATCTTCGCCAACTCCACCATGGACGGCGATCATTGGATCGGCCATGTTCCCGGTATTGGCGACTTCACCATGCTCTCGTACGCCTCGATCTACACCGACTCGCCCGACCCCAGCCCCGCGGTTCGCGAGGTGCTGGCCGACTACCTGGGTACCACCGGTCACAGAGCCCGGGACGGCCGCATGATCACCGGCCACGACGCCATGGAGGCCTATGTTCGGGCGGTGGAGCGGGCCGGGACCACCGATCCGGGGCCGGTGGCCATCCAGTTGGAGCGGTTCGACGGCGAAGACCTTGTCGCTGGGCCCGTCTCCTTCACCTCAGGGGTCCATGCCCCGTTCGGGCGTCCCATGAGGGTGATCACCATCCAGGATCCCTACGCCCAATTCGAGCGAATCGTCGATCCCTAGCTTCCCCTCGTGGGCTAGTAGCCCAGGTCGACGTCTACGGGTCCCAGGAGGTCCTCGCCCGCGATGTAGCGGCGGACGTTCTCGGTGACCCGCCGAGCGAGCAGCTTCAGCCCCATCTCGGGGGTGTTTCCCACATGGGGGGTGATGATGCAGTTCTCCATCTCCCAGAGGGGATGGCCGTCTGGGAGCGGCTCGGGTTCGGTCACGTCTAGGGCAGCACCGCCAATGGCGCCGGCGGTCAGTGCTTCCACCAGATCGTTGGTGACCACGTGGCCGCCGCGGCCCACGTTGATCAGCCACGCATAGGGAGCCATGGCGTCGAGCGCAGCGGCGTCGATGATGCCGGTGGTCTCGGGGGTCAGCGACAGCGCCACCACCACCACATCGGCATCGCGCAGGGCGTCGTGTAGGCACTCGGGACCGACCACCCGGTCGACGCCGTCCATGGGCACGGGGTGGCGGCGCAGCACGGTCACGCGGCAATCCCACGGACCCAGCAGCCTGACCAGCGACTCGGTGATGCCCCCGCCGCCCAGCACGGTGACCCGGCCGCCGAGCAGGTTGCGTCCCTCTGGGGGCGACCAGCTGCGAGCACGGGCGTAGCTCCCCATGGCCCGCAGGCCGGCCAGGGCCAGCATCAGCACGTGTTCGGCCACCGGCTCGGCGTACACCCCCTTGCCGCAGGTCCAGAGGTGGTCGTGGTCGAGCAGATCGGTCAAGTTCTCTATGCCAGCGTAGGGGAGCTGCACCCACTCGATGCCTGGTCCATCCTCCAATACACCGGGCAGCAGATCGGGGGCGGCGGGCTCGGCCCAAACCAGGGCCTCGGACTCGGCGGGGGTCGTCACCCGGCCGCCGCCGGCGATCACCGCGTCGACCAGGGCTGGCCGGCGCCAGCAGTCGGGCTCCACTGCGATCCTTGGCCGGTCCATAGCACCGGGTAGCTTATGGGCGTGGAGGTTCAATGTGAGCGGATCATCAGGCCGATTGGCAAGGATGGTTAGCTGAGGTCCGTGGAAGTCGCTGACTCGATCCTCGATCTCGTCGGGAACACGCCGCTGGTGCGGATGCCGCGCATTGCCGACGGGGTGTCGTGTGAGGTGTTGGCCAAACTGGAGATGCTGAACCCCGGCGGGAGCGTGAAAGACCGCCCCGCGGTGGCCATGATCGACGCGGCCGAGCAGGAGGGACTGCTGAAGCCGGGCGGCACCATCATCGAGCCGACCTCGGGGAACACCGGAGTGGGCTTGGCTCTGGTGGCCGCCCAGCGGGACTACCGCTGCATTTTCGTGATGACCGACAAGGTGAGCGACGAAAAGGTGCAGTTGCTTCGGGCTTATGGGGCCGAGGTGATCGTGTGCCCGGTGGCGGTGGATCCCGAAGACCCTGAGTCGTACTACTCCACTGCGGAGCGCCTGGTGGCCGAGACTCCCGGCGCCTACCGGCCCAACCAATATTTCAACCAGGTGAATCCCCTTTCGCACGAGCTGACCACGGGCCCGGAGCTGTGGAAGCAGACTGGGGGCAGGATCACGCATTTTGTGGCCGGAGCAGGCACCGGGGGCACGCTCAACGGCGTGGGGCGCTTTCTCAAGCGGCAGAATCCCGAAATCCAGATCGTGGCCGGTGACCCGGAGGGCTCGGTGTTCAGCGGCGGGTCGGGCCGGCCCTATCTGGTGGAGGGGATCGGCGAAGACTTCTGGCCCGAGACCTACGACCCCGACGTGGTCGACCGGATGATACCGATCTCCGACCAGGATTCCTTCGACATGGCCCGGCTGGTGACCCGGAAAGAGGGACTGCTCATCGGCGGATCAGGGGGTACCGCGGTATGCGCTGCTTTGGAGGTGGCCGAGGACTGCGGGCCGGAGGATGTGGTGGTGGTGCTTTTGCCCGATGCCGGCCGGGGCTATCTGTCGAAGGTGTTCAACGACGATTGGATGGCGTCGTACGGCTTCTTGATCAGAGAGCACCCCTGCGTCAAGGACGTGCTCGACGCCAAGGAGGGGGCACTGCCGCCGCTGGTGTACGTCTTCCCCGACGACCCGGTGAGTGCGGCGGTGACCCAGATGCGAGACCACGGAGTCAGCCAGCTACCGGTGGCCAAGGGGGAAATGCCCTTGGCTGCCGCTGAGGTCATGGGGGCGGTACACGAGCTTCAGCTCATGGAATTGGCCTTCAACGGCGACCTTTTGGGCCAGCCGGTGGAGAGCGTGATGAGCCGTCCGCTAGAGCAGATCGGAATCGGCGAATCGGTGGCGTTGGCGGTGACCAAGCTGGAGAGGTCTCCGGCCTTGCTGGTGCTCGACGGCGGTCGCCCCCGGGCGGTGATGACCAGCACCGACGTGCTCAGCTTCCTGTCGTCGGGCTCGTCGGAACCGAACCCATGAGCGGAGTTTCATGAGCGGTTCCGCTTCCGGCGATTGGGGTTTCGACACCCGGGCCATCCACGTCGGCCAGGAGCCCGACGAGGCCACCGGCGCCATCACCGTGCCCATCCATTTGGCCACCACGTTCGTGCAGACTGCACCGGGCCAGCATCGGGGCTTCGAGTACGCCCGCACATCCAACCCCACCCGAGTGGCGTTGGAACAGTGCGTGGCCGGCTTGGAGGGAGCCGACCACGGCATGGCCTTCGCCAGCGGAATGGCCGCCGAAGACGCGGTGGTGGGCATGATGCGCCCCGGCGACCACGTGGTTCTGGGAACCGACGCCTACGGGGGCACGTTCCGCCTCATCGACCGGGTGTACGGCGAGCGGGGTATCGAGTGGTCGGCGGTGGACTTGGCCGACCTTGATGCCTTGGGAGGAGCCATCCGCCCTGAGACCCGCCAGGTGTGGGTGGAGACGCCTACCAATCCCATGCTGACGGTGGTAGACATCGCTGCGGTGGCCGATGTGGCCCACGCTTCGGGGGTTGACGTGGTGGTGGACAACACCTTCGCCACCCCGTACCTCCAGAACCCGCTCGATCTGGGGGCCGATGCGGTGGTGCACTCCAGCACCAAGTACCTGGGCGGTCACTCCGACGTGGTGGGCGGATTCATCGCGGTCAACCGGGACGATCTGGCCGAGCGGCTGACCTTTGTCCAAAACGCCGTGGGGGCAGTGCCCAGCCCGTTCGACTGCTACTTGCTGCTGCGGGGGGTCAAGACCCTGGGAGTGCGCATGGACCGCCACTGCGACAACGCCCAGGCGGTGGCCGAGTTCTTGGCCGGCCATCCCGCCATCGACCGGGTGCTGTTTCCTGGCCTGCCCGACCACCCGGGATTTGAGGTGGCCGCTCGGCAGATGCGCCGCCCCGGCGGGATGGTGTCGTTCATCCATGGCGGGGGAGAGGCCGCCGCGGTGGCCGCGGTGAGCGCCACTCGAGTGTTCCGGCTGGCCGAGTCGCTGGGCGCGGTGGAGTCGCTCATTGAGCAGCCGTCCACCATGACCCACATGTCGGTGGCCGACTCTCCACTGGCGGTGGACCCCGGCTTGGTGCGCTTGTCGGTGGGCATCGAGACGATCGACGACCTATTGGGCGACCTGGAGCAGGCCTTGGGCTAGTCCTGCAACGGGAGCAAGTCGTCGGCCAGGGCTTTGATCTCTTCCTCCCAGTCCGGTGGCTCCCCCATCGGCATGACCACGAACTTGGAGGCGCCGGTCTCGATGAACGCCTCGATCCTGGACCGCAGCTCCTTTCCGCTCGATGCCACCAGGTCGCCGGGGTTCTTGTCGGGCTGACGCAGCTTGATGAGTTCGAGGAACCGGTCGGGCAGCGGGCCGTCGGTATAGGTCAACAGCGCCCCGTAGTGCTCGGGGTCGATTTCCCGTCCTGCCTCATCGGCGTGCTGCTCAATGGTGGCAATCCCGTCGCGCACGTCGTCGGGGGTGACGAAGGACGGCAGCCAGCCGTCGCTCAGCCGGCCGACCCGGCGGAGTTCCGAGGGGGCAATGCCCCCCATCCACACGTCCAGGGGCTGCTGGACCGGTTTGATGTCCACCCGGGCGGCGTCCAGATGGAAGCGGGGGCCATGGTGCTCGACCACGTCCTCGGTCCACAGCCGGCGCATGAGCGGCAGGGCTTCGTTGAACCAGGCCGCCCGGTCCATGCGGGCCACTCCGAAGGCCTGGTGCTTGGCAGCATCGGCCACGCCGAGCCCGAATGCGGGAAGCAGCCGCCCGTTGGAGATGCGATCGAGGCTGGCTATGGCCTTGGCCAAGAGCACCGGGTTTCGGCCGGGCAGCACCATCACGCTGGGCCCGAACTTGAGCTGGGTGGTTCTAGCGGCCGCGAAGGTCATGGCCACCACCGGATCGAGCGCTGGCCCGCTGGCCCGCTCGGCCACCCACAGCGAATCGAACCCCAGCCGCTCCAGGCTGTCAACCACTGCGCCGAAGACCTCGGGATCGCCCGAGGCCGTCGCGCCTCCCACGCCGAAACCGATTCGGACTCGCATGCTAAGAGAGCTTGGCGATCTCGGAGGACTCGCCGGGGTCGGGCTCGGTGGCTACGAAGGCGTCGAGCATCTCGGCGGCCACTTCGGAGGACACCAGGCGCAGGCTCATGGCCAGCACATTGGCGTCGTTCCAACGGCGGGCGCCCCGGGCAGTCTCCGCGTCGGTACACAGTGCGGCCCGCACGCCGGAGACCTTGTTGGCCGCCATCGACACCCCGGTTCCCGTCCAGCAGCACACCACCCCGATGTCGGCGCGGTCGTCGACCACCGCCTCGCCCACCGCTCGGCCCACATCAGGCCACGGTGCTCCCTCCGGGGCGGCGGCCACCACGTTGTGTCCTCCGTCGGCCAAGTGCTGCTTGATGGTGCCCGTCAGGGCCGTGGGCTCATCGGTTCCGAACGCAATGCGCATAGCCCCACACTATTTCCTGGTTTCCTGCTGCTGTGATGATCTTCGAATGAGCAAGGAGAGGATCTCCTCTCTACGCGGCAAGCAGGGTCTCGAGGTGTTGGGCGGCGGGTGTGTGTTGGGCTGCAAGGTATCGGATGTAGCGGGCGGCGGTTACGGGGGTTTTCCATCGGCCAGCGAGCATGATGCCGCCGATGTCGGTGTCTGCGGCGGCGAGGTCTTGGGCCATGCCGATGCGGGGTGAGTGGGTGGAGATGCCGGCGGGGTTGATGCCGGCGGCTTTTGCTGCTGTTTTGATGCGGCGGCGGGCGGTGCTGGGCGAGAAGTCGAATATGCGGTCGCGGGGACGGGCGTTTGGCAATTTGATGCGGTTGAGGGCCTGGGCGGCGTGTTGGGATATGGGGACGGCCGCGCCTTTGGCGTGCTGATCGGTCTTGGAGCGGCGGATCCGTATGGTGGGGAGTCCGCCGTCTTGGGGGATTTCGACGTCAGCCCAGGTGAGGGAGAGGAGTTCGTCGCAGCGCAGCAGTGCGTTGTGGGCGACGAAGACCATGGCGATGTCGGCGCAGGCGCGCTTTTGTGCTTGTTCGGGGGTTTCCGCCCGCCCGCCGGGCTGGTTGCGCCTCGGTGTGGGGGCGGCATCGATGATCTGTTGTATGTGCTCCAGGCGCAGCGGGGCGGCTTGGCGGGTGGTGACGCCTTGTTGGGCGGCGCGGCGGGCGAGCCCGGACAAGACCAGCCGCACTCGGTAGTGACGGGCGGGGTTGGGGCCGCGGCGGTCATTAAGGCGGTGGGCGACGGCGGCGAGGTAGGTGCGCAGCGTGGCGGGCTTCTTCCCCTCCATGTAGAGGGTGGCGAGCCAGCGCCGGATGCTCTTGACGGTGGGCTTGGAACTCAGCTCGCCGTTTTTCTCCGCCCAACAGGCCCAGCTATTCCAACCGGTGTTGTAGGTCTTTCGAGTGTTGTCAGACAGCGCCGAATCTTCGGCGTGGGCTATCAGCCCGTCAACACAGCAAACAGATGCGCCGGTGCTGGCGTATGCGGTGCTATGCGAACATGCGAAGTGGGGGGGGGGGGGGGGGGGGGGAAACCGGGTTTTGCAAGCCCGGTTTAATGGATTAAAAAAAGCCGGGAAACCCAAAAAACCCCCGGGGTGGGATTGGGTCTTTTTGGGGGTAA
>JAPOVT010000067.1:0-2651 GCA_026708015.1 bacterium | reverse complement strand
GGGGGGGGTGGGGGGGGGGGTGGGGGGGGGGGGGGGGGGGGGGGGGGGGGGGGGCTTCATCGCCGTTTTCCTAGCCGACTTTCTAGGAGTTCAACGAGCCGGAAACAGCAAAATCCGCCCGGGCTGAGCTTGCCTCTATTTGGCGGATAAATGCCTTTATCCTTCTAGTTCGGCTCGGGGCTGCTTGTCAAGCGCTCGGTGGAAGCTTGCCGCCTCCCCCCGGCCGCCAGGCGTGCGATAACCCATTTGGCCGGGGCGAACGGATTCCCAGCCGGATCGGCGCGCCCGTCCGGCAAGAGGTGTTCCGCCGCAGGCGCAGCGTCGATCCGAGCAGGGCCACCACCAAACCAGCAGTTGCCGCGGTTGAGAGCAGCCCGGCGCACGGCTCGCCCGCCCCGGTCCGGCGAATGCCCAGTTAGAGCTGGGTTTCCGCGCCCGCAGGACGCGTGGTGCCCGTCGTTTTCGCTGGGGCCTGTATGCGGCGGATAAAGGCATTTATCCGCCGCATACACCTTTGAGGAGGGCCGTCCCATGCCCGCACCGACAACACCCGACCGCCCGGAAGGTGCCGCGTTCCCCTTCGGGTCTGGCCGCAGCCTCTATTCGCTTGGATGTTCGACTTGCCCGAAGGGGGCCTCCAAGTGTTTCGTCGTTTTGTTCGTTGTGTTCTGTTTGGTTGCTGTGTTGGTGCCTGCTGTGGCGTCGGCTCACGAACCGGATGCCGTCGAGCCATGCCTGCCCGGATATGACTTGGACAGCTCGAAGTCGAGCTGTAGCAAGACCACGACCACCACGACGTCGGGCACGCCGGAGTGCCCCGGCGGCTACGCGCTGGTGACTCCGGGCTTGGGCCGCGACGTGTGCCAGCGCACCGTGACGAAACCGATCAAGCCGAGCTGCCCCGGCGGCTACGCGCTGGTGACTCCGGGCTTGGGCCGCGACGTGTGCCAGCGCACCGTGACGAAACCGATCAAGCCGAGCTGCCCCGGCGGCTACGCGCTGGTGACTCCGGGCTTGGGCCGCGACGTGTGCCAGCGCACCGTGACGAAACCGGCCACCCCGGTGTGCTCGAAGGGCACCCGCTTGGGCAATAGCTGCGTTGACACGGTGGTGACCAACGCGTCGTACCGCTGCGGTTCTGGCAGGCTAACAACCGGTTATTTGGGTATTCCTGTCTGTTACAGAACCGCAAGCCAAAAGTGTCCGGCTGGGACCAACTACGTCTATTCGATCTGCTACAACCCGACAACCCGCAAGATCACGAACCCCTTTTGCCCGTCCGGCTACAGCAACAACGGCTCATTTTGCTATAGGTACACCACCGCCACCCCCTACTGCACCGGCCTAAAGACCTTCAGAAGCCCCAACAGATGCGTAGGCACCGAAGTGGTCGGGTCCGTCACCTACAAATGCGGGGCGCAGGAGACTAAGGCGGGATCGAATTGCGTCACCACCACCACCAAAACACCCACCTACAAATGCGAGGCGCAGGAGACGAAGGCGGGATCGAATTGCGTCACCACCACCACCAAAACACCCACCTACAAATGCGAGGCGCAGGAGACGAAGGCGGGATCGAATTGCGTCACCACCACCACCAAAACACCCACCTACAAATGCGTTCAGGGGAGGTCCCAAGGATCGCAATGCGTCGTCTCAATAACCCGAATCCACTCGCCTAGACTCCCGTGCGAATCCGGCCACACGCTCCAAAACGGCAAATGCGTGCATGCGACAACATCAGACCCCAAGCCCAATTGTCCGGTTGGCCAAGCTGGGCTTCCCTTGCCTGAGGCTTGGGTCAAGCCGGGAGACAATGAGGTTAAATCTTCCAGGCCCAGTGGCCGCAGCAGTAGGGGTTGGCGGCGTGCTGTTTGGGAGCAGACGAGCATCGACCCTGTCTGCTATAAGCCCGTGCTGGTGGAAAAATCTTCGACTGATTGGGGTGCGGTGTTTGGCGGTTTGAAAAAGGTCGCTACGAAGACTTGGGAATTCGCGGGGCACACAGTCAATTTGACTGTGTGCCCGTTGAACTCCGGAATAGTGAACGTGCTTTTGCTTCCCATTACCAATGAGATCAAGGACAAGCTTGAAGACGTTGGACTCAAAGGCGTGGGAGTCACCGCCTCAATTGCTGCCAATTGTGCAGGGCAGACTCTTTTCTACCCATTTTCAAGTTTGGTTCCCGACAATGTTGAGGACAAGATTGTGGAGGGAATAGGAATAGCGTTGAAGAAATACACCAAAGACGAAATAGAGGAAATCTGCGAAAGCAAATATGCTCACGGAGCAGCCGGAGCGCTTATATCTGCTGGCTTGTATTACGCCGCAGTTTCTTTTGGCACGTCTATAGTGATCGGTTTCACGGGCGCGATTTACCTGAATAGGGCTTGCGACGACCTCACAGACTGGCTCAAAACCTCGACCGATAACACGCCCACTCCGACTCCGACGCCCACTCCGACTCCGACGCCCACTCCGACTCCGACGCCCACTCCGACTCCGACGCCCACTCCGACTCCGACGCCCACTCCGACTCCGACGCCCACTCCGACTCCGACGGCGACTCCGGCCCCCACGGCGACTCCGGCCCCGGCTCGGCATCCTGTTTGCGGGGTTGCTCCCAGCAACGGGGTAATCCAGGGCTACCC
>JAPOVT010000066.1 GCA_026708015.1 bacterium | reverse complement strand
CACCCGGCCGCGGACCCTCAGATCACGCCCGATACACAAAATTCCTGACAGACCCCAAGGGAGCGTCTGACAGACCCGCGAATGAGTATTGTGAGGCTGTGGTGAAGCTGAATATTGGCAGGAATCATCGGAAATTGCCGTGGTACGAGTACCTGAGCACCATGGTCGGCGGATTCGTGAGCATCCTGCTCGCTCGTTTGTTGGGCGGTTTAGGTATTCTCATCGCGGTTGCTGGCGCTTTGGCGTGCGGCTTTGTGGCGCTTTTTTTGGTCTACGAATTGGGCAAGCGGCTGGGCGAGCGGTTTTCCGCTCTTAGAAGCGAGCACGTTGGGTACTTTGACCGCTGATGGGCCGGTCATATATATATCTGCGTTCGCGGCTGGTGGGACCGGAGGTAGCGTGCCGGGGCTGCCGTCGTGCGGGACCGGCGATTACACGGTAAAGGTGCGCGCCGTTATCAGCTACGTCACCGACACTTTTGGGCCTTGGGTGGAGATACCCCACAAGGCGGAGGTGGCCACCTGGTGGCCGCCGGCTCGATCTCAGGTCTTTGGTGGGCACCTGGTGGCTGCTGGCTGGATCTCCCTGGCTCGGTCCGGTGGCCGTGGTGAACTCGATCCCCGGAGCGGGTGGCCGAGCTAGTGGCCAACTCGATCACGTCGATCAGCTCCGGGGCCTCCAGTTCGATCCCCGGAGCTGTGGCGGCCTCGCAGGGGCATAGGCGAATGAGTATTGTGAAGCTGTGGTGAAGCTGAATATCGGCAAGAACCGCAAGAAATTGCCATGGTACGATTATCTGGGCTCCATAGCTGGCACCTTCGTGGGTCTCTTGACCCTCACTATGTTGGACGGTTTAGGTTTTCTCATCGCGGCTGCTGGCGCTTTGGCGTGCGGCTTTGTGGCGGTCTTTTGGGCCTGCAGATTAGGTAAGCGGCTGGGCGAGTGGTTTCCCGCTCTCAAAAGCGAGCACGTTGGGTACTTCGACCGCTGACGGGCTGCTGAGCCCGGAACAGGCCGAGGCGGTGGCCGTCGCTGTGGCGAAGTGCGAAGAGCTTGCGGCTGTCGCCGGTGAGGTGCGGGAGGCTTTGGCCGACTTGGTGGCGGCTGTGGGCTACCACCCCGCCGCCGCGCACATCGGTCTGAGCGTAGGCTCACTCCAGCGCTGGGTGGTCAGAGTGCCAGTGACGGCCACGCTCGACGCCGCCCGCCGCCGACGCTCCCAAGTTTGAGCACAGCCCACCCCCGGCGGTGCTGTGCGCGAACGGTAGCCTCAAGAGCGGCAGGTGCGCGGGCACCACCGATCACGGCAAGCCGACGAAGTGCGCGAACGGCAGCCTAAAAGGAAGGGTGGGGAGGTGACGGGTGACCGGTTGGTACGTTTTCGTGGTGATCGTTGCTGGACGATTCGCTCGGGTTTTGTCCCAATTCTGTCGGACAGCGGCAGCGAGTCTGCTGGTGCTGGCGTTCTGCGCTTCGGTTGCGAGCGCACAGAATGCCTCTAGTGGCGGGTTCACCAGCGAAGACATCGCGGAACGCGACAACCTGATTGCCGCCCAGGAAACGCTGTTGAATGTCTATCGATGCCGATTCGGCGTCGACATTGGGGCTGTTCCCGGCGGTTGCACCAATGGCTATCCCACCCAGGGGTTTTCCCGACCGGGGGAGTTTGTGGGGATTCCCACTTCCGAAGACATTGCCGTTCGAGACGAGCTGATCGCCGTGCAGGAGGCGCTGCTCAACACCTACCGCTGCCGATTCGACTTCGAAATCGACACTCACGTCACTTCCGAAGGCTGCCCCGGCCAGGCCCCATTCGGAGCAGACTCGGTCGTTCACCCTCGACGACTGGTGCGGCCCGACGACCTCGAGGGCGATCCTCCGCCGGGGCTGATCACGCCAAGTGGGGTCTCGGTTGCCGTAGTGGGGGTGAATGAGGGGAGATTTGTGGTGGCGACACCGTGCGGCTCGATTTCGACGGTTCGTGCTGGTCTGCCCCTCCAGGGGGTGCGAGTGGTGATAGATCCCGGTCATGGAGGCTCATATGACGTCGGGGCAGTGGGACCCAACGGCTTGGCCGAGCGCGACTTGAACCTGACCCTCAGCCATGCGGTGCTGAACGAGTTATCGAGTCGGGGCATTCCGGCCGCTTCCACCCGGAATGGTCATTACGGGTCGTTGTTGTCGGTTCGAGCCGCCTTTGCCGGTGCCCTGGGAGCAGAAGCTCTGGTGTCGATCCACCACAACGGGCCCACCTACCGCACCGGGAACCAGCCGGGCACCGAGGTGTACGTGCAGTCGGTGTCGGCTCAACAGGCTCGCACCGATTCCGCTCGCCTCGGCGGGCTCCTCTATCAAGAGATCACCAACGCATTGTCAGGCTTCGACAACGTGGCGTGGAGCCGGGTGGCCGATGCAGGGGTGTTGCGGGTTTTGTTGCCCAGGGGTAGCGACGCCTACGGGATGATCAGACGGCCCAATGTTCCCGCGGTCCTCGTCGAGTACGGCTACCTGACCAACCGCTCCGAGGCCGCCTTGTTCGCTACCGACGAGTACATTCGCGTGGCGGCCAAAGCCACCGCCAATGCCATAGAGGCCTATCTGAACACCGACCGCTCGGGAACAGAGCCAAACCGGCGACCACGGGTTTTCGACCCGGCGCGGGCACCCTCTTCCTGCAACGAGGTGGCGTTGGAGTAGGGCTGGCTGGCGACTAGTTCCGCCAGTCGTCGTCTTCGAACTCTATGCCGAGTTCGGCGGCGGCCATCCGCAGGGCGGTATAGGCCTGAGCACTGGCCGGCCAGCCGGCGTAGTGGGCCAGATGCACCACCCATTCGGCCAGTTCGTTGGTGGTGAGGTCGCCCGACTCCAAGGCTGGCTTCAAGTGGTGGGGCAGGATGGGGCCGTTGCCGGTGGCGGCGATGGCAGTCAGCGTGACCAGGCGCCGTTCCCGCGTTCCCAGCGCAGGGCGGCTCCACACGTCGCTGAACACCCGCTTGGTGAACCGGAGGTACAGGTCGTCGCTGTCGGGGGGATCGGCCAGCATGATGTTGTTCCAGGCGACACGAT
This sequence comes from bacterium, assembly GCA_026708015.1. NCBI lineage: Bacteria > bacterium. Next base: position 13,047 of record JAPOVT010000066.1, on the reverse strand, counting down.
CTGCTTCTTTTTTGTCCATCTGCGCAGCGTAGGGTATTGACGTGCAGATCGCCTTCATCCGCCACGGCCAGCCCGAGCGAGAGCGGAATATCGACAAAATTGCCGATCCCGGTTTGAGCGAGTTGGGCAAATGGCAGGCGGAGCGGCTGGCCGACTGGTTAGAGCACGAGCCTTTCGACCACATCATCTCCAGCACCAAGCGCCGGGCCATCGAGACCATCGAGCCGCTGGCCGCCCGTTTGGGCATGGACATCGAGCTGGAAGAGGACTTCACCGAGATCGACCGCAACTCCAAGGTGTACTTGCCCACCGAGCTGCTGGCGTCCGAGGGCGGCGAGTACTACGAGGCCATTCGAGCTCAGGACTACGCCGCAATCGGCTGGGACACTCCCGAGGAATTCCACAAGCGGGTGATGGCCGCCTTCGAGCGGTTGTGTGAGGCCCGACCTGGGCAGCACATCGCGGTGGCCTGCCACGGTGGCGTGGTCAACCGGGTGGTGTCCGAACTAGTGATGGCGTCGGAGCGGATTCATCTCCAGGTTTCCTATTCCGGCATCTGCCGAGTGTGGATCGACGACAATCGCCGGATGCTGATGAGCATGAACGAAACCGGCCATTGCTGCGCCACCCGCACCGAGGTCACCGGACACATGCGCGACGGGATCGTGGTCGCCCCTCAGTACTAGCGGCCTGCGTTTGGGCATTAGAATTTCTGGCGTGCATCGATTGCTGAGGAAGACGGAATCGCTGCTGCAGGTCGCCTTCTTGTCGACGCTGGTCATGCTTGCCGCGCTGCTGGCGGCGTGTGGCGATTCAGATGGCAGTGCTCCGAGCGTCGAGCAAGCCACCGCATCGTCGGCTCCTGCCGCAACTCCAACCGCCTCTCCCACCGAAGCTCCCACCGCTGTTCCCACCCCGACGCAAGCCGCAACCCCGGTGGCCGCTGAGGAGAATTTGGCGGAGCCGGAGCCAGCCGAACAAACACCCGTTGCCACCCCTACCGCGCCGCCGCCGACAAGCACACCGGAGCCAGCCGGGGCAGTTCTTCCCCCGGTCCCGACTCCGGCGGCCAGCACGGTGCGCGAGTTGTTGGCGCTGGGTCGGCCGTTGGTCATCGGCCACGCGGGGGGCGACCGCTCGTGGCCCCACTCCACCATGTACGCCTTCTCTCAGGCGGCTTATGCCGGGGTCGACGTATTGGAAATGGACTTGCAGATGACCGCCGACCGAGTGCTGGTGGTGCATCACGACGACACCGTCGACCGGACCACCAATGCCACCGGACGAGTGCGGGACATGACCTACGAAGAGCTTCAGGCGCTCGACAACGCCTACTGGTGGTCGGAGGAGTGGCCGAGCCACGACCTAGCTCCTGACGCCTACCCCTATCGGGGCATTCGCTCTGGTGATGTCGCTCCTCCCGAGGGGTACGGCCCCGATGACTTCCGGGTGGAGACATTCCGGGCGGTGGCGCTGGCGTTTCCAGAGCATGTGCTGGACGTGGAGATCAAGACTCCCGCAGGCGACGACGGCGAGGACGACATCGACTTCATCCTTGAGATGGCGGTAGTGCTGGCTGCGGAGATCGAGGAGTTAGATCGCACCGACTCGGTGGTGGTGGTGTCGTTCCGCGACGAGGCGCTGGTCGGATTCCGGGAATTGGCACCTGAAGTCGTTACCAGCCCTGGTCAGGATGCCTTGCCGACGTGGGCATTCGCATCGGTCCCGCTGCACCCCAACGACCTCATCTTGCAAGTGCCGCCCACCTTCAGCGGCCTTGACGTGCTCACTCCCGACCTGCTGGGCAAAGCCGCCGACGAAGGATTGGCGGTGTGGGTGTGGCCCAACGAGGACTGGCAGGAAGACCCCGATTACTACGCCGAGCTCATTGATCTACCGGTGGACGGGGTGATCGCGGGCCGGCCCGCCGAAGCAGTCGAGCGCTTCCGAGCCGACGGCGACATCCCCTGATCTGATTGGGCTGGATCAGCCCAGATCGAGTTCAGCCCAGCTCTGGGCCAGGTCGTCGAACCAGGCCTGGGCTCGGTCCATGCGCCAGCAGAACAACGACATCACCACATTGATGGTGGTTGCGCCCGCCTCTGCCCACTCAGTGGCCGCACCCATGCTGGCCTTGATGGAGGGGCGGCCGTCGCCGCCGGGCACCGCGTCGATGTCGCCCTGAACGCCGAAGCCGTCAGTGCTACGGCCGGCGGCGCCGAGAGCTTTCCGTAGCCATTCCACCCCATCGGCCACTTCTTCGATAGTGCCGTAGGGGGGCGGTATCCAGCCGTCGGCGTGTTCGACGATGCGGGCCAAGTTGTTGGGGTGGAGCGCACCAGCCACCCAGACGGGGATGCCGTCAGGCTGGGCCGGTTTGGGTTCGCACCAGATGTCGTCGAAGTTGACGGTGGCAGAGTGAAACGAGGCCGGAGAGTCCCGCCACAGCGCCTTGCAGGCGGCAATGGAGTCAGTGAGACGCTGACCCCGCTGGTTCCAGGGAACGCCGGCCGCTTCGTACTCCTCCCGCTGCCAGCCGGTGCCCACGCCTATTTCCAGGCGGCCTTGGGAGAGCACGTCCATGGTGGCCAGGGTCTTGGCCAGCACGGCGGCGGGACGAAGGGGGGCGATCAGGATCTTGGTGCTGAATCTCACTTGCTGGGTGACGGCGGCCATGTGAGCGATGGAGGCCAGCGGCTCCAGCCATGCGGTTTCGGGTGGGAACGGGAAGGGACCGTATGGATACTTGTCGGTGTGCTGGCCCATGACCACGTGATCGGTGAGCATGATGCGGTCGACTCCGGCTTGTTCGGCCATCTGGGCGAGGTCGGCGATCTGGTGAAAGTTGTTGTCTCGGAAGATGGGGCCGAACGACGGCAGTGTGACGGAGAGGGTTGGCATAGCCATATTGTTGTCGGATGCTCGAGGGCGGGACGTTTTGGGGGATGGTGGAGCGGCGGGCGGAGCTGACGCCGGATGCTCTGATGATCATTGATGATCGGGATCAGATGCTCACGTTTGCCGAGTATCGGGATGCGGCGCTGCGGGCGGCCGCGGGCTTGGTTGAGTTGGGAGCGGGGCCGGGGGTGTCGGTTTCTTGGCAGTTGCCCACTTGGCCGTCCACTTTGGTGTTGCAGGCGGCGTTGGCTCGGTTGGGAGCAGTGCAGAATCCGATCATCCCGGTGTATCGGGAGCGGGAGGTGGGTTTCTGCGTTCGCCAGACTGGGGCGCGGCTTTTCTTGGTGCCGTCGGTGTGGCGGGGGTTCGACTACCAGGCCATGGCGGAGGGGATCGCCGCTGAGGTCGAGGGGCTGGATGTGGTGGTAGGCGACGGGGAATTGCCGGAGAGCGATCCATCAGTGTTGGACGACATTCCTGCCCCTGAGGATCCCGAGGGAATTCGGTGGGTGTACTACACGTCGGGCACCACGTCTGATCCCAAAGGTGCCCGCCACTGCGACACGTCGGTGATGGCGTCGGGCATCGCCATGGTGGAGCGCCAGCACGTGACCGCCGACGACAAGTTCGGACTGGCCTTCCCGTTCGCCCACATCGGCGGGGTGTCAAACCTGTCGGTGTCGTTGGGCTCGGGCTGCACCCTGGTGATTGCCGAAGCGTTCGATCCCACCGAGACCACCGCGCTATTCGCTCGCCACGACGTCACCCTGGTGGGCGGGGGTCCGGCCTTCTTCATGGCCTTTGTGGCTGAGCAGCGCAAGCAGCCCGGCCAGTCGATCCTGCCCCGGCTCCGGCTCTTCTCCGGCGGCGGGGCGCCGATGCCGGCATCTCAGCACTATGAGGTACAGACCGAGATCGGCGGGCGGGGGTGCGGCCACGCCTGGGGGATGACTGAGGCACCGATCATCGCCCAGAACACCCCTGACGATGTCGACGAGAAACTGGCCGAGACGGAGGGCCGGCCGCTGGCGGGCGCGGAGATCAAGGTGGTGGGCTTCGACGGCGAACCGGCTGAAGCTGGTGTGGAAGGGGAGCTGTGGATCCGGGGGCCCATGGTGTGCCGGGGGTACATGGACGACGTCTTGACTGCGTCTGCGTTCGACGGGGACTGGTTCCACACTGGCGACGTGGGGTTTCTCGATGCTGAGGGGTATGTGACTCTCACCGGGCGGGTGAAGGACATCATCATCCGCAAGGGGGAGAACATCTCGGCCACCGAAATCGAAGACCTGCTGTTCGCCCACCCGAAGGTGCTTGACACCGGGGTGATCGGGCTGCCTGACGAGGAGCGGGGCGAGCGGGTTTGCGCTGTGGTGGAGATGGCAACTGGTGCCGAGGGGCTGACCCTGGCCGAGGTTGGCGACTATTTCCGGGAGGCGGGGATCATGCCCCAGAAGATCCCCGAGCAGATCGAAGTCGTTGAGTCGCTGCCTCGGAACGCCACCGGCAAGGTTCTGAAGCACGAGCTCCGGGCCCAATTCAGCGACTAGAGCAGCTGGCCCACCCCGTGGATGGCGAGGCCGGCCAGAGCGCCTATAAGGGTGCCGTTGATGCGGATGAATTGGAGATCGCGGCCGACTCGGCGCTCGATGCGTTCGCTGGTGTCGTCGGCATCCCAGCGGGCCACCGTGCTGCCGATCACGTTGGCCACCTCGGCTTGGGCATGGCGGGCCAGCAATCCCACTGCGGAAACCAGCCACCCGTCGACCCGGTTCTGGAAGGTGGAGTCGCTCTGCAATGACTCACCGGCCCGGGCCAGAATCGCCTCCACCCGGGTTGCCAACCGCTGGTTGGTTTGAAGGCGCTGGGCGTAGCTTCTCAGGCCGGCATCTATGCGCAGGCGTAGCTCGTGGTTGGGATCGTCGGCCATGTCGGCCAGCACTCCCCGCACCCCCCTATGGAGGCGGGTGAAGATGTGGTGGTCGAGTACTTTGGGGGTGTAGACGGGGGCTTCTTCCACGATGCGGTCTCGCAGCACCTCGTAGTTGTCCACCAAGAAGCGGTCGGCCCGCTCCACGGCGGCATCCACCATTGAACGGTGGTGCCCGCCACCCACCATCGACTCCAACAGCCGGCCCAATGCGGGGCCCGACACCAGCCCGGCATCCCCCTCGGTGGCCAGCCATCTCCCCAGAGCCTCGGCGGGGGCCCGATCGGCCACCCAATGAGCCAGATCGTCAGGGTCGAAGAAGTTGTCCTGCACGAACTCGCCCAGGCTGGCGCCGATCGCATCTTTGCGCCGGGGGATGATGGCGGTGTGGGGGATGGGAATCCCCAGCGGGTGTTTGAACAGGGCGGTCACCGCGAACCAGTCGGCCAAACCGCCGATCATTGCTGCCTCGGCAGCCGCCTCCACATAGCCAGCCCAGCCATCGCCATCGGTGAGCACTTGCATCACCACAAACAGGGCGGCAGCAGCCAACAGCAGGCCGGTAGCCCGCCGCTTGGCCCGGCGCAGCGACGCCGGGTCGCTCAGGCGACCGTTTGGGGCATCCATGACCCGCGGATCTGCTCGGCCCACGGGTAGCGCAGCGGCTCGATGAGCTGAAACGGCCCGTCCATGCCGACGTCGGTAGTCGCGGGCCGGGAGGGGGTGGCGGCCCGCAGCGCGGGGACCACCTCGGCGGGGTCGCCCTCGATCATGTGCAGGTCGATGGCGGTGTCGGGGGCAAATCGGGAGGTGAACGACACCACCGCATGCACGCCCTCTACCGCCACCGCCCCGGGGGCGTAGATGGCGTGGTGCCAATGTTGATCGCCCAGACCCCGGCGCAGCACCACATGAATATCGGTGTGGGAGATGTGGGGGATGTCGCCGGGATCGGCCTTCAGTGCGGGGTCGGCCACTGCCCAGTCGAGGGCGAGGGCATCGCCCAGTCGCACGATCTTCTTCTCGTCGGGGAACATCCGGTCGGCTTCCACCAGCACCTCCCGGTAGTCGGTCATGGTGGCCATCACGCCGTCAACGTCGCCGCACAGCCAATAGATGGTGAGAAAGGCGCTGCGCCCGTCGGAGAACGCCTCATCGCAGCCGTCGGGCCGAAGCTCCTGGTGGCTGGGCGGGGCCACGTAGCGGCGGCCGTGCATCACATCCGTCAAAGCGATGTTGGGGGGCAGGTGCTCGAGGTCGTACCAGCGGTTCCAGTCCTCGATGGCGTCGGCGTCGCAGTCGAGACCGGCAAAGATGATTCCGGTTGTCTCCATGGATTCATGCTATGACGCTGGGGTGGATTTCCTTTTGTTGGCCGGTTCCGCCATCGTCGGAAGCTGATTGGGCTGCTTGATGGATTTCGTGTCGCTGGAGGGCGGGTCGTTTCTTATGGGCACCGAGGAGGTGTGGTTTGAGGGCGACGGCGAGGGGCCGGTGCGGGAGGTGGTGCTGAGCCCGTACCAGATCGCAGCCACCGCCGTGACCAACGACGAATTCGCGGCCTTTGTCGAGGCCACCGGGTATGTAACCGTTGCTGAGCGGGAGGGGTGGTCGTTCGTGTTCGGCGGGCTGTTGCCCGACGACTTTCAGCCCACCCGAGGAGTGGTTGGTGCTGAGTGGTGGCGTCAAGTGGAAGGGGCCCGCTGGTCTCATCCCGAGGGACCGAAGTCGTCGGTGGAGGAACGGGGCAACCACCCCGTGGTCCACGTGTCGTGGTTCGACGCCGCGGCCTGCGCGGCCTGGTACGGCGCCCGGTTGCCCACCGAGGCCGAGTGGGAGCACGCCGCTCGGGGCGGGCTGGTGCAAGCCCGGTTGCCGTGGGGCGACGAAATGAGCCCCGACGGGGAGCCCCGACTGAACATCTGGGAGGGGGAATTTCCCAGCCACAACACCGCCGAGGACGGCTTCGTGGGCACCGCCCCGGTGAACCAGTACGAGCCCAACGGGTACGGGCTCTACAACTGCTCGGGCAACGTGTGGGAGTGGTGCGCCGACTGGTTCGACAACCGGTTCCCCTCTGAGCGGCCCTTGGTCGATCCGCTGGGGCCGCCCCAAGGCCGGGCGAGGTCCATTCGGGGCGGTTCGTACCTCTGCCACGACTCCTACTGCAATCGGTACCGGGTGGCCGCCCGCCACGCCAACGAGCCGTCGTCCACCACCGGGCACATGGGGTTCCGACTGGCCGCCAATGCGGGGACCGAGGTCGGCCCGGGCGCCGGCTCCAAGATGCGCTGATCTTGGACCGATCGGTAACGTCACCGCCATGAAGTTGGACTTGCTGTACGAAGTGGATGCGCCCAAACCTTGGGGAAAGCCCCATCCCTGGGGCCAGCGGGAGCGGGAGCAGAAGGCATACAAGGACGCCGTTGAGCAGATCAAACTGGCCGACACCTTCGGGTTCAACACCATTTGGGCGGTGGAGCACCACTTCCGGGAGGGGCGCTCGCACTGCCCGGCATCCGAGGTACTGCTCGGTGCCCTGTCGATGGTGACCGAGAACATCAAGATGGGCTTCGGCGTGACCCTCACGCCGTTCGGATTCATTCCGCCCCAGCGGATCGCCGAGAAGGTGGCCACCGTCGACATCTTGTCCAACGGTCGGGCGGTGTGGGGCACCGGCCGGTCCACCCCCATGGAGCAGATCGCCTTCGGGGTCGACCGGGAACGCTCCCGGGACGACTGGCAGGAGGCCATCGAGATCGTCTGCGGCATGTGGCGGGAGGAGTACTTCGAGTACGACTCGCCCCGGTTCAAGTTCCCCAAGCGCATGGTCACCCCCAAGCCGATGCAGTACCCCCACCCCCCGGCGTGGATGGCGTGCGCCTCGGAGAACTCCGCCGCAGTGGCCGGCAAAGCAGGCATGGGCATGCTGTCGTTCTCCATCATGCAGCCGCTGGAGGCCATGGCCCGCCACATCCGCAATTACCGGGCCGCGGCCGAGAACCCCGAGCCCATCACCGACGTGACCACCAACGCCACTGCGGCCTACACCCTGGTGCACTGCGCCGACACCCCCCAGCAGGTGCTGGACAACGACGTATGGCGCTCAGTGGAGTGGTGGTACACCAACCTGGCCCAGTTCACGCTGGACTGGGAGCTGCCCGAGCTGTCACAGGAGGAGCGGGACGCAACGTTCCCGCTGCTCAAGCCGCTCATGGAGGAGGGGATCGACGATCTCATCCACCACTTCGACGAGGCCGACATGATCGTGGTGGGCGACGTGGACACCTGCTACGAGAAGATGAAGCACTACGCCGACCTCGGCGTCGATCAGCTCATCTGCTACGTGCAGTTCGGCTACCACTCCCACGAGTCGATCATGCGCACCATCGAGCTGCTGGGCAAAGAGATCATCCCCGAACTCGAGAACTACACCCCCACCCCCAAAACCTCCTGAGGTCACTTTCGGGACATTGAGGAAGAAAAAGAAAATAGTGAAGAAAGTGACAACAGGGAAGAAAAAGAAAATAGTGAAGCATTGAGGTAGGTTGGGGGGGTGGAGGGAGAACGACCCCGCTATTTTCCCGACGAGGGGGATGTCCCGGATTCACAGCCGTTCACTCCAGGGTTCGGGAGCACGCCGCCGTGTTTGGTGGGGAGGGATGAGCTGATCCGCGACGTGTGCGCTCTGCTGGCTGGAGATCCCGCAAGCGAGGGAGGGGCAAATGTGTTGCTGGCTCCCCGGGGTTTGGGCAAGACGGTCGTGTTGAACGAGATTGAGGACGCGGCCCAAGAGGAGCGGGGCTGGCTAGTTCTGTCAGTCTCAGGTACCGACGGCGATCCGATTGCGGAAACGCACAAGGCAGTCCTTCGAGCACACGACTACTGGGCGCAAACTCACGGTGAACCCGCCAAGCGACAGGTGTCTGGCATGAGCGTAGGAGCAGCAGGCTTGACGGCCGGTGTCTCGTTCGACGAGGAGGCCGATCTGAGGCGAACGGGATATGGCGATGACCTTCGGCGCGATCTAGGGGAGCTTGCGGGCGCGGCTGCCCGAATTGGTGTCCGTGTGCTGCTCACCATGGACGAGATGCATGCGATCCCACTGGCCAAAGCTCGACAGCTAGGCTCGTACATTCAGCACATCGCCAAGCGGGAACGACAGGCGCTGGTATTTGTGGGAGCGGCACTGCCCTATATCACCGAAACCCTGCTGGCCGACCGGAAATCGACATTTCTGCAACGCCTTGCTGTCCACAGGGTGGACAACTTGTCTGAACCCGAGACAAGGCGCGGACTTCGAGAGCCAATTGAAATGCACGGGGGCCTCATAGGTGAAGACGCCTTGGACATTGCCACCTCCGCTGTGGCTGGCCATCCGTACATGCTTCAGTTGGTGGGAGACAGGATGTGGCGCGCTGCGGGGGGTGCGAACAACCCAATCGCCAGCAACCACGCAAAAGGAGCTGTCGCCGGGGCTACAGAGTCGCTAGAAGATCACTTGTTTGCCCCGACATGGGAGAGCCTGTCGGACACCGACAAGCGCTTCCTGGCAGCCTTGGCCGTTCTTGCTGAGGGAGATGATTCGCCACGGGTCGCTGCGATATGCGAAGAGGCTGGCATTGGCAAGTCCAGCGCTAGCGCATATCGCAGGCGCCTGCTCCTGTCGGGGATGGCAAGTCCTGGGAGTCGAGGCAGATTGAAGCTGGCACACCCGGCTATTGGACCCTGGTTACGCCGATCAATCGCAGCTAGCGCAGTGCGCGTCCCCGAAGCTCCCTTACCGGGGATCTGACGTGTAAACCGGCTAGCCATTCCGGATGCTTCATTGTCGGCAAGTACTTCTTTTGGTTTAAAAAAACCCAATTTTATTGTAACTGTAAATGCCCAAGATGAGAGCGGAAAGGAATACTCATTCCGCAAGACTGTAAGCATATATGGCTAGCTCACTTAGCGGAGACTGCTGTCGTGCATGATTTGCGCTTCTGCTCCTTCGGCTGGACATGAATCAGGAGACCATTCAGTGCATGACAGCGCCGCTGTCTCAGGGGCGGACTTCGACGAATCCGGCGGCGGTGAAGTCGCCGTCGAATGCCAGGGCCTCCGTTATTCGCTCCCGTCGCATGATTTCGAAGCTGACCGCATCCACATAGGAGTAGGCCCGCTCGTCGTGTCGGCGCAGCCATTCCCAGGCTCGCTCGTCGATGTGGGCATCCACCGGGGCTCGGGAAACACGGCCCGACTGGTCAATGGTGTCTAGAAATCGAACAGCCGCCCCGTGGTCGGCTCGGTACCTGAGCAAGGTCCACGTCTCGCCGAGCACCAGATTGGAAGTGCGAACAGGCTCGTTATCCCTGGTCCACAAGGCGGTGGCATCGGGGTGCCGCCGGTCTCGGGGAAGCAGCAGGCCAACCCAAAATGAAGTGTCAGCGAATCTCACTGGAGATAAATGGCAGCGTCGATGTCGTCGATGGGATCGATGTCAACAGATCCGATCAGGGCGTCGACTGGGTCATGGCTTTCGGAGAGCGCATGCTCTAGGGACTGGCGCACGGCCATCCTGACCAATTCGGATCGGGTCCTGCCGGATCGCGCTGCCTCCGCAGTGAGGGCGTGATCCAGATCGTCATCCATATATAGCTGTATACGCCGCACAAGGTCAATATACACCACATTTCTTAGAGTCAGGCTGGGTATCGGGAATTCGGTCCTCCACGGGTGCTCGCGGAGAGGCGGGGTTTACGCTTGAAGGATGGCGCAGGAAGGCCTCAGCCGGGCTGAGATGATCGAGGCATCGGGTCTGGCCGCTGAGCAGGTGGATCTGGCCATCGATGCTGGATTGGTGATTCCCGACGATTCTGGTCGGTTCAAAGAAGACGCGGTCACGATGCTGCAAGCCGGTGCCGCCCTCGTGGCGGTCGGGGTGAGTGTGCCCGACCTGGCCGCGCTGGCTGTTCGCCACGCCCGCAACGTGGAGGCGGTGGTGGATGAGGCGGTGGATCTGTTCTTGGATGCCATGGGCACCGAAAGTTTGGACAACAACGACCTGGAGAATCTGACTCCGCTGGTTGAGGCGCTGGTGCCTCAAGTGGTGGCGCTGGTAGGCGAGCACTTTCGCCGGACCCTGCTGAGCAGGGCGGCAGCCCGGCTGGCAGAGCGAGTGAAATGAAGCCTCTGGAGGAATTCACCTCGTGGTCCGGCGACGACCGGGTCTTTTGGCGGGCCCCGGGCGTCGACGCCATGGCTGGGTTGGGAGCGGCGCGGGCTGTCGAAGTTGATGGTCGTTGGCGCTTTGAGGCCGCCGCCGCAGCCGCCGCTGAGTTGTTGGATGAGGGGGAGGTTGCTTTTGCCGGCTTCGGTTTCGCTGATCGGTCGGGAACAGGGGCGTGGGACGGATATCCGAGCGGGCGGTTGGTGGTGCCGGAGCGGATTATTCGGGGGTCGGCACAGGGAGCAGGCCACACCGACGGCGACAGCGCCTTGCGGGTTGAAGATGGAACTCGGGCCACCTATCGAGACGCGGTGAAGCAGGCCGCTGATGCCATCGATGCCGGAGAGCTGGCCAAGGTGGTGGTCGCTCGAGAGGTGGAGGCGGTCGGCCGCATTGACCCCGCGGTGGTGCTGTCCCGGCTGTCAGATCGGTTCGAGTCGTGTGCGATATTCGGTTTTGGCCGAGGGAGGTCGTGCTTTGTGGGTGCGAGCCCTGAGGTTTTGGCAGAGCTCAACGGCGATGTGGTTACCACCTTTGCAGTGGCCGGCACCGCTCCTCGAGGGGCCACACCGGCCGACGACTATGCAATCGCCGAGCGGTTGGCCACCGATCCCAAGGAGCAGGCCGAGCACCACTATGTAGTCGAATACCTGCGCACCCGCTTGGCCCTCGCTGGAGTGGAGTTGGATCCCACCGGCGATACCGAGGTTAGGACGCTGCCCGGCATTCACCACCTAGCCACCACTGTTACTGGCCGGATCGCCCCTGAGCCCGGCATGGCCCTGCGCCTGGCGGGTGCTCTGCACCCCACACCGGCAGTGGGGGGCACGCCGACCACGTTCGCACAGCAGTGGATCGCCGAGCATGAGGGCCTTGACCGCGGGTGGTACGCCGGGCCAGTTGGGTGGATTGACCACCGGGGCTGCGGCTCGTTCTACGTGGCGCTGCGCTCGGCGTTGATCGGACCCGACGGGATGCGCCTATATGCCGGGGCGGGCATCGTGTCCGGGTCCGACCCCGAACAGGAACTCATAGAGACCGACGTCAAGTTCGCGGCTGTGCTGGATGTGGTGACATGACCGACCTGGCCTACCGGGCCACCGGCAGGTTCTGGGCTGAGCTGGCGGCCTGCGGGATTGCCGACGTGGTGGTGTCGCCCGGGTCCCGGTCGACCCCCCTCGCGGTGACCGCCCGCAATCAGGAAGATTTGCGGGTCACCGTGCAGCTCGACGAGCGGGTGGCTGGATTCTGCGCCTTGGGGATGGCAAAAGCGTCGGGTCGCCCAGTTGCGGTGGTGTGCACGTCGGGGACTGCGGCGGCCAATCTCTTCCCGGCAGTGGTGGAGGCTCATCACAGCGGGGTGCCGCTGGTGGTTTGCACCGCCGACCGACCCCCGGAGCTGCGAGATGCCGGCGCCGGCCAGACCATCGATCAGGTGAAGCTCTACGGGGACCATGTCCGCTGGTACGCCGAGACTCCCTGCGACCTCGACGATTCCGACTATTTCGCCAGACTGGCCGTTCGGGCGGCCACCGCCGCTGGGGCGGGTCCCAATCTGGGGCCGGTGCATCTCAATTGGCCGTTTCGCAAGCCGCTGGAACCCCAAGGTCCGATTCCCCGATTCGGTGCATCCGTGGGCCAGTCAATTGCCCCGGTCCGGACACTTGTGGAAGCCGATGTGGACGCGGTGCGGCAATTGGCCGGTCGTCGGGGCTTGATCGTGTCGGGCGCATTGGATGTGGACGACGCCGGTGCCGCAGCCATCGTCGCCTTTGCCGAGACGGCGGGGTGGCCGGTGGTGGCCGACGCCGGATCGCAGCTCCGGGGCCGGGGGCCAATGGTGCTGGATGGTGCGGAGTGGGTGCTGAGACGCACCGACTTGGCCCCCGACGTGCTGGTGCGCATCGGCGGTCCCCCCAGCAATCGGGCGATTATCGACTTAGTGGCGTCGTGCGGGGCGACCGATCGGCTATTGGTGGATTCCCGCCGCCGCTGGGAGGATCCTTCG
>JAPOVT010000065.1 GCA_026708015.1 bacterium | reverse complement strand
TTTCCTGGTCGGCGATTAGTTGGTCGCGCTGCTCAATTTCCTGGGGGGGGGGGGGTGTGTGGGCTTCAGATGCAGGCTGCGCGCCGGTCCCAGCGGCGCTGAGAAGCGACACCAGCAGGCCCGCCACGACCGCGAGCGCAGCGACCGCTCCCCGGGGCCGCCGATCGCCAAACAAACCAAAAAGCAGAGTCACAGAGCGCCAAGCTAGAGGCAGGCCAGTCAACCGGCAAACCGGCACCGCAGCGCCGCGGTCACGTCCTCTAGTTCAAGGGAGGGCAACTCGGCAATGACCTCGCCGGGGGTCATTCCCTCGGCAATCATGTTGACCACGGTCGCGACTGGGACTCGCAGTCCCCGAATACAGGGCACACAACCCATTTGGTTGGGGTTCACTGTGATTCGGTCCACGGCTCTAGCGTACTCCCGAGCGAGCCGCCTGGGTTCTCATTATCCACCCCCGAAGGCGACCCCAAAGCCACCTGACCGCTAGCCGAGGCTGTCGGCTTGAGGGCAGGACCGGCAATTCTCGATGCTGACCCGCTTTGGGATTTTGGGGCGATCAGGGGGAAAGGCGTTGTCAGCCGTGGATGAGGGCTTGGCGCCAGGCGGCGGTGGTCTCAACCTGGTTGAAGGTGAAGATGTGCAGGCCGTTGATGCCCGGTGGGGTTAGCTGGCTGCTGAGGGCTTCGAGCAGTTCGGAGGGATCGTGGGCTGAGGAGCCCAGCAGCTTGGCCATCGAGCGGCGGTTCTTGTGGAGATAGCGCAAAGACTGGCCGACTCCGAGGCGGGCGCCGATGGAGAGCAGCTTGGCTCGCTCCACCGCACCGGGGATGCCCAAGTGTACCGGAAGGGTCAGCCCGTCGCTCCGCTCGGCCTTGAGCCAGGCGATGATCCGGGCCGGATCGAAGCACATCTGGGTGCTGCAATAGCCCCGCATACCGGCCTCGGCCAGCAATTCCTGTTTGGCGAACAGGGCGTGGCGGCGCACGTCCTCGCCGATGAGGGGATGGCCGTCGGGATAGGCCGCCACTCCCACCGTGTCGAGGCCGTGGTCGTGCTCGAAGAGGTCCTGCATGAAGGTATGGGCGTCGTGGTAGGGGCCCGGCTCGGTGGCGTCCCCGCCGATGACGAAGGCGGTGGTCACCCCGACGTATTTGGCCCATGCGGCCAGATCCTTCACTTGGCCGCGGTCTCCAATCAAACGGGCCGAGAAGTGGGGGATGGCGTGGTGCCCCCGATTGACCAGCTCTTCGGCCAGCTCCAGCGTGGCGGCCTGGCCTTTGGCAGCCGATGCGGTGATCGATACCCGAGACTTCGGGGGCAGTGCGTTTATGGCCTCAGAAGCGCTGTTCAGCGGGATGATCTCGAAAGCCGAGTTGCGAATAAGCTCCTGAACATCAGGATTCGGCCCGGCCGGTTGCGGCTCTTCCCACCGCGATAGACTGGCCGAGTCGTTCCGCATGACGGAACTGTACCATAATACGGACCAGAAGTGCAATACTTGCAGGCAGCACGACCTGTTGAGGAAGCGAGTTGGGCGAGATGATTGACGATAAGTCGAGCAAGGTCCACACGATGGAAGCGTTGGAGGCAGGACATGGCTGATGTCCCCGAAAAGGCCAAGTGCGTGGTCATCGGCGCGGGAATCGTGGGCAATTGCCTGGTCGGGCACCTGTCCAAGCTGGGCTGGACTGATCTGGTGCTGCTGGACAAGGGCCCGCTGCCCAACCCCGGCGGGTCCACCGGCCACGCCTCCAACTTCATCTTCCCGGTGGACCACAACAAGGAGATGTGCCTGCTGGGGGAGCAGAGCGCCAACCAATACCGCGACCTGGGGCTTTCGGTGGACTCCGGCGGCATCGAGGTGGCCCGCACCCAAGAGCGCGTAGACGAGCTCAAGCGGCGCATGACCTCGGCTACCGCCTGGGGCATAGAGGCCCACCTGCTGACCCCCGAAGAGGTCAAAGAACTGGTGCCGTTCGTCAACACCGACATAGTGCTGGAGGGCTTCTACTGCCCCACGGTCTCAGTGGTGGACTCTTTGGAGACCGGCACCCAGATGCGCAACGTGGCGGTGAACGGGGGCTGCCACGTGGCGGCCAACACCGAGGTGCTCGACATCATCACCGAAGACGGTCCCAACCCCGGCGACCGCACGGTCAAAGCGGTGGTCACCGACAAAGGCACCATCGAGACCGAGTACGTGGTGATCGCCTGCGGGGTGTGGTCGAACCGGGTGGCCAACATGGCCGACGCCTACATCCCGCTGGTGCCCGCCGTGCATCAGATGGCCGACGTCGGCCCCCTCGACATCCTGGCCGAGACCAACAATGAGATCGGCTATCCCATCGTCCGGGACATGGACACCTTCTGCTACGAGCGCCAGTCAGCCGGGTCGATGGAGGTGGGGTCGTACGCCCACCGGCCCATCTTCCACCACCCTGACGACATCCCCTCCAACGAGGAATCCGCCCTGTCGCCCACCGAGATGCCGTTCACGCCCGACGACTTTGACCTCCAAATGGAGCAGGCCATCGAACTGATGGACATGCTGGGCGATGCCGAGATCAAGTACGCCATCAACGGCCTGCTGTCGCTCACCCCCGACGCCATGCCGTGTCTGGGGGAGTTGCCCGAAGTCCGCAACCTGTGGTCGGCCGCGGCCATCTGGGTGAAGGAGGGGCCGGGCATGGCCCAGGTGGTGGCCGAGTGGATGACCTTCGGCTATCCCCGGGTGATCGACGTCCACGGTGCCGATGTGTCGCGCTTCTACCCCGAGGAGCGGGGCGACGACCACATCTGGGCCCGCTCCGCGGAGCACTTCAACAAGACCTACGGCATCGTCCACCCCCAAGAGCAGTGGGAGAGCCGCCGCAACCTGCGGGTGGGCCCCTACTTCTCCCGCCAGCAAGACCTGGGGGCTGACTTTTTCCAGGCCCGCACCTGGGAGCGGCCCCAATGGTTCGAGTCCAACGCCGACCTGGTGGATCGCTATGAGGTGAAGGGCCGGGAGGTGGAGTGGGACGCCCGATGGTGGAGCCCCATCACCGTGGCCGAGCACCTCAACCTGCGGGAGAACTGCGGGATGGTGGACCTCAGCGCCTTCCAGATCTTTGAGCTGACCGGGCCCGGCGCGGTGGCCTACGCCGACTATCTGGCGGTCAACAAGGTGGACGTGCCGGTGGGCCGCTCCATCTACACCCCGTGGCTGACCCCCGACGGCGGGTTCCACTCCGATCTGACCATGATGCGGATGGGAGAGGAACAGGTGCGCATCGTGACCGGCGTGTTCGACGGCGGGCGCGACGAGTTCTGGGCCCGCCGCCACATGCCTGTCGACGGCTCGGTGAGCTTCGCCAACATCACCGACCAGATCACCACCCTCGGGGTGTGGGGGCCCAACGCCCCCTACGTGATCGGGGCGCTGACCAGCCAAGACCTCAGCCAAGACGGCTCGCCCTACGGCTCGCTGGTGGACGTGGAGCTGAACTGCGGGGGTCGCACCATTGAGGCTGTGCTGTTCCGCATCTCCTATGTGGGCGACACCGGCTGGGAGATCTACGCCGCCTGGGACGATGGCCCGGTGCTGTGGGATGCCCTCATGGCGGTGGGGGCCGACTACGGGCTGCGCCCCACCGGCGGCGGGGTGTATGGCACGTCGGGACGGCTCGAGAAGGGCTACCGGCTCATGGGGGCCGAGCTGGAGAGCGAGTACAACCCGCTGGAGGCCGGCCTGGCCCGGCCCAAGGTGAAGGCGGCGTCGTTCATCGGCAAGGAGCCCTACCTGGCCGCCCGGGAGATGGGCGACCCCGAGGTGTCGATGTGCGTGCTCACCGTGGAGGACTTGACCGACAGCCAGGGCCGCAAGCGCTACATACAGGGGGGCAACGAGCCGATCCTGACCCAGGACGGCCAGCGGATCACCGACTCCCACGGGCGGGTGTCGCGGGTGACCACCGCGGGGCCGGGGCCGTCGGTGGACAGGCACCTGCTGATGGCCTATCTGCCCGCCGAGTTGGCTCAGCCGGGAACCGACCTCCAGGTGATGTACATGAACGAGCTGTTCCCGGTGAGGGTGGTCGGCACCGGCGCGGTGTTCGACCCCGACGACTCTCGGTTGAGAAGCTAGCGGGGCAGTAGCCATGAGGATCTTGTGCTGCGTGAAGCGGGTGGCGGCGCCCGGGGCCAAGATCAATGTGACCGCCGACGGCCTGGCCGTGGACGCCGCCCATCTGGGCTTTGCCACCAGCCCCCATGAGGAGTGCGGTGTGGAGGAGGCAGTGCAGCTCACCGAGCGCCACGGCGGCGAGGTCACCGTGTTGACTCTGGGTCCCCCGGAGGCGGCCGAGCAGCTGCGCTATGCCGCCTCGGTGGGCGCCCACCACGGCGTGCTGGTGGCCACCGACGGCTCGGCCTGGGATCCCCAGCGCACCGCCGCCGCGCTCACCGAGGCCATCCAGGGCTTGGAAGCCTCCGACGGCCCGTTCGACCTGCTGGTGTTCGGCAACGAGTCAGCCGACTCGGGGGGCTTTCAGGTGGGGGTGCGGGTGGCCTACGCCTTGGGCCGTCCCATCGTCAACGGCATCAAGGGCATCGAGGTGGCCCCTGAGGCCGGCGATGGCGTGGTCCGGGCCCGCCGAGAGATCGACGGCGGGTTTGAGGTGTACGAGCTGCCCATGCCCGCGGCCGTAGGCGTCAAGGAGGGCATCAACCTGCCTCGGTATCCGACCATGCGGGGACGGCTGGCGTCCAAGAAGCTGGAGATCGCCGAGTTGAACTCCGACGCCCAGCCCGGCGGGCAGTCACTGGTGCGGTTGCACCGGCCCCGGGAAACGGTCACCGAGACGGAGATCTTGGGCAACAGCCCCGAGGCAGCCGCCGCAGTGGTGGACGTGCTCGAAGAGTTGGGTGTGCTGTGATGCTGCTGGTGGTCCTGGAGCACGACCGGGGCACCATGGACGAGGCCGCCCGGGAGGCGCTGACCTTCGGGCGCGGCCTGGCCGCCCAGATGGGAGTGCCGCTGCATGCTGCGCTGATCGGCGGCGACGACGCCGATCTGGTGGCCGAAGCCGGGGCCTTCGGCGCTGAGGCGGTTTACACCGTGGTCAGCGACGTGCTGGCAGACTTTGGTCCCGAGGCATGGGGAGAGGCAGCGGCCGAATTGATTCGACGGCTGGAACCGGGCGCGGTGCTGGCCGGGGGCAGCGAGCGGGGCAACGAGATCATGGCCCAGGTGGCCGCCCGACTCGATCTGCCGATGGTGGCCAACTGCATCGACGTCCAGGCCTACAGCGGAGCAGGGGAGTGGACCATGACCCGTCAGCAATGGGGCGGCTCGCTGCTAGAAGACGCCCGGTTGGCATCGGAGCGGCCGTTATTGACCACTGGCTTGCACACGTTGGCCGCCGAACGAGCAGAGGCAGCCGCTTCGCCATCAATCGAGGCAGTGGACATCGAACTGGATCCATCGCTGGCCCGCACCATGGTCAAAGACCGGGTGGTATTGGAGGCCGGAGTCACCCTGTCGACCGCACCGGTGGTGATCGGCGGCGGCCGGGGCGTGGGCTCGCCGGAGGCGTTTGCCCCGCTTGAGGAATTGGCTGCCATGTTGGGCGGCCGGGTGGGTTGCAGCCGGGCGGTGACCAACAACGGCTGGCGACCCCACTCCGATCAGGTGGGTCAAACCGGCACCCGCATCACCCCTGAGATCTACATCGCCTCGGGCATCTCCGGCGCCATCCAGCACTGGGTGGGGGCCAAGGCCAGCAAGCACATCCTGGCCATCAACATCGACCCCGAGGCCAACATGGTGGTCAAAGCCGACTGGGCCGTCATCGCCGACCTTCACGAAGTCATCCCCGCCATCGCCGAAGAGATCAAACGCCGGCGGGCCTGAGGTTTGCTCAAGCTACTCGGAGTCCCTCAAGCTCGGCAGCCTCCGACAGCCGGCGGTCCAAGCTCAAGAACTCCAAAAAGCCACCAAGTTGCTCCTGCACGAGCAGCGCCGCGCCGAGTTGTCCGGCGTCGGCGGCGCGGAGAGGGTGTCGGGCCAGCAGCAAGCCTGCCTGCGACCTGACGGCCAGAATCTCTGCCACCTCATCCCAAGTGTCAGCGAACGTGTTGAGTCGATCAAGAACGATCCGCCTCGCATCTCGGGATAGCGCACCCTCCCGAGTGCGCCGCTCTAGCGCACTGGTGATCTCGACTCGCGTCCAAGCCCACGTCACAATTTCGCTGTCGGAGGCCAGCCAGGAGCGGGTCTGATCGGTGCCCGACTCCGAGACAATCAGCGGCACGAGCGCCGAGGCATCCCAGTACCTCACAGGCGATCAGCCCGGTCTTCCTCCAAGGCCTCGGAGATGCTGGTCGGCAATTCCAAGGGCGTCTCGTCAAGGATCGCGAGGGGATCGCCTCGGCCTGGTCGCAGCAAACCAGAGCTGATCAGCCTTTCTCGCTGCTCGTCGCCGGTCTCTGCTAGGGGGACCAGCCGGGCAACAGGTTTGCCACGGTCGAGAACTTGGACCTCGCCGCCCCGTTGGACTTCGCGGAGGTAGTGGGACAGTCGTGCCTTCAAGTCAGACACCGATACCGAACTCATATGACTATTCTAGTCATATATAATCGACTAGATAGGACACAAAATTCAGTTTCCGGGTAGTCAGCAGCCTTTGTAGTTCAAAATGGCGGTGAGTCGGTGGTCGGTGACCACCAAGTCTCTCTGGGCATCCATGACCGCGGCGATGGAGCGGTAGGCGCCGGGGGCCTCGTCGGTCAGCTTGGCGGCCTGGGAGGCCTGCCAGGTTCGCCCTTCCATCAGCTCGGCGAGCTGCTCGGGGGTGATCTCCTTTTTGGCCCGGGTGCGGCTCATCAGCCGGCCCGCTCCGTGCGACGCCGAGCAGTACGACTCAGCACATCCCAGTCCTGACACGATGTAGGTGTCGTCGCCCATGCTGCCGGGGATGACGCCTCGGTCTCCCTGTCGGGCTCGGATGGCGCCCTTCCGGGTCACCCACACCACAGATCCGCCGTGGGTTTCCTTCTCGGCGTAGTTGTGGTGGCAATCGACGGTGTCGATTGGCGTGAAGTCCAGCCCGGTGGCGGAGGCCAGTGCGCCCAGCACGGCGGCCGTCATCAGCTTCCGGTTGGCCCGGGCGTAGTCCTGGGCCCACAGCATGTCGGCTGCGTAGGCGTCGAATCCATCGTCGCCCTCCACCAGGTAGGCCAGATCGCGGTCTTCCAACTCCCGGCCTGCCTTCAGGCAGGTCTTCTGCGCCGCCTTTATGTGCATGGTGGCCAAGGCGTTGCCCACGCCCCGAGAGCCGGAATGCAGCACGACCCACACGCCGTCGTCGGCGTCCAGGCTCATCTCGATGAAGTGGTTGCCGCCTCCCAGCGTGCCGAGCTGGGCCCCCATCTTGGCCTTGACCTTGTTGTGGACGGCCGCCTTGTTGGGCAGCCGGTGGTCGCGCAGCCAGTCGCGGGCTGTCGTCGTGGCCTCCGGATGAGCGTTGAACCCCGCGGGAACTGCGGCGGCGATGGCGTCAAGCGCGTCGCCGAGGTCGTCGGGCAGCTGCGAGGCGGTGTGCGAGGTGCGGACCGCGGTCATCCCGCAGCCCAGGTCCACCCCGACCGCGGCGGGAATGATGGCCGCCTCGGTGGGGATTACCGATCCGATGGTGGCCCCCATGCCCACATGGGCGTCGGCCATGAGCGCCACCGGCCCCGACACCGCCGGGCTGCGAGCGGTCCGCTGGGCCTGCAAGAGGGTCTCCGGCTCCGCGTCGAACGCCCAGCTCACCACCGAGCGACCCGCTCCTGCTTCCACCGTCGCCGGCCCGTGCCTGCTCATTGCCCCATTCTTCTGGATCTCAGGATCTGCGACCAGCGATTTTCGTCCGCTGATCAGGCAGAAAGCTGCGCGGCGAGGCGATTGGCGGCAGCCGCCACAGCGAGGCCGTGGTCGTGGGCCAGGTCGGGATCGGGGAAGCGATAGGCCGGTCCGTGGATATGGAGGGCGGCTAGCGGTTGTCCGTCCATGTCGAGCACAGGAGCGGCCACCGAGTTCAGATCCTCCACAAACTCTTCATAGACCCAGGCATATCCCAGACTGCGGATCTGGGTTAGGCGATCTCGTATCGCTTCAGGGTCGACAACGGTCCACTGGGTGCAGACCTCAAGCGGTTGGGCGAGGAATTCATCCTGCTGGTCGGCGGGGAGGTGGGCCAGCATGACCAGTCCCGCGGCCACGACATGAATCGGGGTGTACTCGCCGGTCCAGTCCCGGATTTGGATGTCGGAGGAGATCTGGGTTTGGTCCAGGTAATGGGCCCGGCCGTTGTCGATGATCGACAGGCCGGCCGCTTCCCCCGTCGCTTCGGTCAACTCCAATAGGTGGGGGCGGGCGGCGGTGATGAGGTTGCGGCCCGCGGGGACTACGCCGGCAATGTCGATCAGGCCGTCTCCGATTCGATAGGCCCCTCCAGCCTCGACCTGCGCCACTGCGCCCTCAGACTCCAACGCGGACAACAGCCGGGCCACCGTGCTCTTGGGCAACTCCACCCTTTCGGCTAGATCGGTCACCCCCAACGGCCCTTGCGCCAGCGTGCGCAGCAGAAGAAACGCCCGCTCAACCGATTGCACCGCCATGTCCGCAGACTACCCCGCAAACAAAACCGTTCCACGATACGGAACAGCGAAAATCTTGTGCTGCTGAAATGTTGGTATATTGAAAAATATGGTAATATACTGAAATAGTACTATTGGGAATCCACTTGGGATCGTTGTGAGGAGCCGGTCAGTTCTTTGCCCCTAGTCCACATCCGGAGGTCCTAGCTCCATGGGTCACAAGCTAACTTGCTAGACTATGATTCCTGTAGTAGCACCTAGTGCCAGGCGGCATGGAATTCGAGAAGACAGCATGATCCACGTGCTTCGCAATCCGATTCGAATTGAGAGCCTCGACGAGGGCTTCACCATGTTTGTTGGCCCTGACCTCTCTGGGAATCTACTTGAGGTGGGTGTGATTGACGGTGACAGCGGACCGGCCATCGTTCATGCGATGCCAGCCCGCCCGAGGCATCTTGGATGAGGTAATGCCGCGAACAATGCAGGAAATACTGGACCAGGCTGAAGAACTGGCTACACGGTTCGAGCAGCATGAACCTGTTGAGGCCAACGTGAAAGATGCCACGGCGCTCAGGACCGTTTATGCCGCATTTCGGGCACGGGCCGAAGCTGAGCGGCAGCTGGGTGAAGCCGTGGCACTGGCTCGCCGTGATGGGCATTCATGGGCCGCAATTGGTGCGATGCTGGGCACTTCAGGGGAAGCCGCTCGCCAGCGATACGGTCGCTCCGAAGTGTCTGAAGAGGTCGTTTCTGCTTGACGATCAACAGTGATCACTTAGCTCGGCTGGTCGAGGGGATAGGTCTCGATGCTGGAGTCGAGCCTGTGGTAGTCGGAGGCCTCCTCGGCGTATATCGCCAACTCAGTCGACAGCCCGGTGGGTGCGTCGAGGGTTCCGGCCCAGATCGCAATGTTGTCTAGCTGGTGCTCCGACTCTCCCGGAGGCACAGCTAGCACCTTCCAGAACAACGAGCTTCCGCACCGATGGCAGAAGCCGTAGGCCACGTGAGGCCATTCCTCGGGGTGGTACCACTCCAGCGTGTCTTCGGTGATCAGGCGAAGGTGGTCGCGTCGGCAGCCGGTGGCCGCGGTGAAGTGCCCCGTCCACTGCCGACACCGCACACAATGGCAGTTCCACACGTCCCGGGCCGGGCCGTCGATCACATAGGTCACGGCCCCGCACATACACCGTCCGGTCAACGAATCGGCCATGGTCCGCTCCTTTGTTCAGGTCATGCTTGCTCGCTGGCGATCTCGGCTTTGCGGCGGGCCAGGAAATCTTGCAGCTCGGCGTGGATGGCGTCGTCGATGGGGGGTGGCTGGTAGTCGGCCAGCAGTTCTTTCCAGCGGGTGTTGGCCCGCTGGGCTGCGGTGAGCGAGCCCTCTTCGGACCACTGCTCGTAGCTGTTGTTGTCGGCCACTTCCGAGCGCCAGAAGGCGGTCTCGAAGTTGGCCAGAGTGTGGGCGTTGCCCAGAAAGTGATCGCCATGGGTGTTGGTGCGGAACGCCTCCATGGCCTGACCGTTGTCGCTCAGGTCCACCCCTCGGGCGTGGACCTCCATGGCGCCGAGTTGGTCGGCGTCCATTATGAGCTTCTCATAGCCCAGGGTCAGGCCCCCCTCCAGCCACCCCGCCGCGTGGAGCACAAAGTTGACCCCGGCCTGCACGGTGGGCAACAGCGTCTGGGCCGACTCATAGGCCGCTTGGGCATCAGCGGCCTTGGAGGCGGTGAGCTGACCCCCGGAGCGGAATGGCACTCCGCAGCGCCGGGCCAGCGCGGCCATCACAAAGATGGCCTGGGCCGCCTCGGGGGTGCCGAAAGTGGGAGCGCCGGTGGCCATCGACATCGATGAGGCGAATGTCCCGAAGACAACGGGCGACCCGGGCCGCACCAGTTGAAGGTAGGCCATGCCCGACAGCGCCTCGGCCAGGGCTTGGGCGCACAGGCCGGCCACCGTCACCGGCGACATGGCCCCGGCCAGGATGAACGGGCTGATGATGCTGGCCTGGTTGGCCCGGGCGTACACCGTGGCCGCGCCCAGCATGGTGGCGTCCCACCGCATGGGGGATGAGGCGTTGATCAGCGAGGTCATAACCGTGCGGTCGGCCAGGTCGCCGCCGAATGCGATGCGGGCCAACTCCACCGAGTCGGCGGCGCGGGCCGCGCTGGTCACCGAGCCCATGAAGGGCTTGTCGCTGTAGCGGAGGTGGGCGTACACCATGTCGAGGTGGCGCACCTCCACCGGCACGTCCACCGGCTCGCACACGGTGCCCCCGCTGTGGTGCAGGTGGGGGAGGCGGTAGGCCAGCTTCACCACGTTCTCGAAGTCGGCCAGGGTGGCGTAGCGCCGGCCCTGATCCAGATCGGTGACAAACGGCGAGCCGTAGTTGGGCACGAACACGGTGGTGCTGTCTCCGATGCTCACGCTGCGCTCGGGGTTTCGGGCGTGCTGGATGTAGGTGGCCGGGGCGTTGTCGGTCACGATCTGACGGCACATTCCCCGGGGGAACCGCACAAGCTGGCCGTCCACGTCGGCACCGGCATCCCGCCACAGGTCGAGCGCGTCGGAGTAGTCCTGGAAGGCGACGCCCACCTCGGCCAGGATGGTCTCGGCGTTCTCCTCAATCTGGGCCAGCCCGGCCTCGTCGATGATCTCCACCGGTGGCAGGCGCCGTTCCAGCACCGGGGCGGCCAATATTTGGCTGGCTGCCCGGGCCGCCTGGCGACCGGCCCGTCCACCGCCGCGTCGGCCTTGTCGCTCGCTCATCGTTGCTCCTGCATCGCATGCTGTCGGCGGGCTGGTCTGCGCCGCTTGGGTTCGGCAGTCTCGCTATCGGTTGTTGATCGCGATGGCAAATCCACCGCTTGCATCAAGTGGGGGGTCGGGGCGGTCTCATGAGGCAGCGACATGGCGGCCACGAACAACTCCTGGAAACGGGCCTCGGTAGCGGTCTCGATCTTGACCACTTCCCGGGCGGCGTGCTCGGTCTCGGCCCGCTGTGATCCCGAAAGCAGCATCCGGGCCGCGCCCGCCCCCGAAGCGTTGCCCACCCCTTTGACCCCCTCTACCGGCCCGTCGGGCACCAAACCCAGCACCATGGCGTGAACCGGACTGATGTGGGCACCGAACGCTCCGGCCAACCTCACATCGGCCACCTCGGCGATCCCGGCGTGCTCGAAGAGCAGGTCTATGCCGGCCCGCAGCGCCGCCTTGGCCAACTGCACTGCTCGCACGTCGTTCTGGGTCACCGAAAGCGGAACCGGCTGGGTTTGGAGCACATAGGAATACGTCCGACCGTCGGCGATGATGCGGGGGCTGCGCTCGGCCAACTCACCGCTGATGACTCCTCGGTGGTCGATGATCCCGACGAGGAACATCTCCGCAATCACCTCGATGATTCCCGAACCGCACAGCCCGGACACCTCCAGAGAGCCCAACGCGTCTTCAAAGCCGGGGTCATCGGACCACAGATCGCAGCCGATCACCTTGAAACGGGGCTCCAGCGTGGCGGGGTCGATCCGCACCCCTTCGATTGCCCCGGCGGTGGCTCTTTGTCCGCAGCTGATCTGGGCACCTTCGAATGCGGGCCCAGTAGGACTCGACGCCGCCCACACTTTCTGGCCGTCGCCCAGCACGATCTCGGCATTGGTTCCCACGTCCACCAACAGCTGAGGGCAGGGGGACCGGTGCGGCCCTTCGGCCAGCAGGGCCGCCGCCGCGTCGGCGCCCACATGGCCGGCGATACACGGCCCCACATAAAGGGATGCGCCGGGCAGGTCCACGCCGATGTCGCTGGCGTTGGCCCACACCCCGTCGCGCACGGCCAATGTGAACGGGGCTGCGCCCAGCGGGGTGGGGTCGATGCCCAGCACCAGGTGGTGCATGATCGGATTTCCCACCATCACGAGATCGCAGACGTCGGTTCGGTCGATGGCCGCGGCCTCACAGAGCTCGCCGATCACGTTGTCGATGGCCGACCGCACCGCCGTGGTCAGCTCGGCGGTGCCGCCGGGGTTCAACATGGCGTAGGACACCCGGCTCATCAGGTCCTCGCCGAAACGGATCTGCGGGTTCATGCGCCCTGCGGTGGCAGCCACTTCACCAGTGGCCAAATCCAGCAGGTAGCCGGCCACGGTGGTCGAGCCCACATCCACCGCCACGCCAAATTCCGCATCGGAATACCCCGGTCGCACCGTGAGCACCCGTCGCTCGACCACCTCGCCGTCTTCGGCATGTGTTGAGTACTGCCGTCGGGTGTGGACCACGGCGGTGACCGCCCCGTTCCCCTGTGCGATCGCCGAAGACAAGGCGGGCAGTGCTGAAGCGGGAACTTCAACGTCGGACAGGTCCCAGTCGTCGTCCAAAGCGCCGACCAGCCGTTCGGCATCGGAGATCTCGTCGCCCAGCACGGCGATGGGCAGTTCCAGATAGTGGAGGGTCACTACCGGGTCGAGGGTGATCTCGCCTAGATCGACCGCCTTTCGCACCACCGGGCTGTGTACTTGGCTCTGGGGCGGGACGTCGATCACCACGTCGCCCAGCACGGCGGCCTGACAGCTCAGCCGATGGCCTGCTTCCAACGGGCGGCGCCCTCGGTAGTCGAGCTCGGTGGGGCCGGGCGCGGAGAGGGCGTCGTCAGTGCTCGTCAGCCCCCACTTGGCGAACTGGCCGGTGCTGGGGGACACCTGGCAGCGGCCGCACAGCCCTCGGCCTCCACACACCGAGTCGATGTCCACCCCGGCGGTTCGAGCCGCGTCCAGCACCGTCGACCCCTCGGCGGCGGTTGCCTCGATGCCGCTGGGGGTGAACACCACACGGTGCTCGGAGCTCATACTGCGGCCCGGCGACGTCCTCCTCGACGGCGGGCCGCCCCCTCCCCGGCCGCGGTCGGGTCCCTGTTCTCGGCGATCCACGCCATGCAGTCCTGGTCGTGCCCGGCCAGCACGTCGGCGGCCATCACCGCCTGCTTTACCTCGGCGTGCAAGGGATTCATGATGGCCGATGTCATCCCGGCGCCGATGGCCATGGCCAAGAACGTGCCGGTGATCGCGTGGCGGTTGGGTAGGCCGAAGCTCACGTTGCTGGCCCCGCAGGTGGTGTTCACCCCGAGCTCTTCCCGGATGCGCCGAACCAGGCGGAACACCTGCTGGCCCGCGGTGCCCATGGCCCCGATGGGCATGACCAGTGGGTCCACCACCACATCGGAGCGGGGGATGCCGTGGTCGGAGGCCCGCTCCACAATCTTGCGGGCCACTTTGAAGCGGACGTCGGGATCTTCGCTGATGCCGGTCTCGTCGTTGGAGATGGCCACCACCGCGGCGCTGTGGCGGGCCACCAGGGGAAGCACCCGCTCCAGCACTTCTTCCTCGCCGGTGACCGAGTTGATCAGCGGCTTGCCGTCGTACACCGCGATGCCCG
This sequence comes from bacterium, assembly GCA_026708015.1. NCBI lineage: Bacteria > bacterium. The sequence continues at coordinate 87,277 of JAPOVT010000065.1, read as the reverse complement.
CCTCCAGCGCCTCGATGATCGACGAGTCGATGGACAGCGGCACGTCGGTCACCGACTGCACCAGCTTGATGGCCCGAGCCAGCAGCGCGGGCTCGTCGGCCAGCGGGATGCCGGCGTTCACGTCCAGCATGTGGGCGCCGGCGGCCACCTGGGCCAAGGCGTCGGCCTCCACTCGGCTGAAGTCGCCGACCTTCATCTCCTCGGTCAGCAGCTTGCGCCCGGTGGGGTTGATCCGCTCGCCGATCATCACGAAGGGGCGGTCGAAACCGATCACCACCTCTTTGGTCGCCGAGCTGAGCACGGTTTCGGTCACGTTGTCGCCTCCTGGGGACTCACGGTTGCGTTGTCCGGGTCCCAGCCCCCGGTGGCTACGAATTCTTTGAGCCGCTCCCGCGGGAACGCGGCCTCAAGCTCCTCGGCGGCCCTCAAGGCGGCACCCTCGGGATCATTGGGATCGCCCGGGATCACCTTGCGGCGCCACTCGCCCACATATTGTGAAGCCTGGGTCTTGCCGGCCACCATGGCGGCTTCGTCGATCGCGCGTTGGAAGCGGCGGGGGAGGATGCGCTGGATCTTTGAGGATCCCGAGCCGGCGTTCACCTGAGCGGGGATGTCCCGCCAACAGATCACCACTAGGTTGCCGTTACTCCCCCGCCGCCGACTCACGCGGCTCGCTCCCGGATCTCTACCAGCGCATCGACCAAACCTCCGTAGCCGGTGACCGCCTTCTCGAAGCGCAGCCCCAGGCGGTCGGCCGCTTGTCGGGCCAATCGGTCCAGATCGGGGTCGTGCTCTTGTGACAGGTACACCAGCCGGGTGTAGTTCTTGAAATAGACGTCTTGCAGCTCGGGGTGGTCCAGAATGCCCAGCCCCTCCAGAATCAGTCGCTCGAAATGCCGCACCAGATAGTCGGTGAGGTACAGCGTGCCCAACTCTTGGTCTTGAAGTTGGGCGAACGCTTCAGCCCCGGCATAGAGCTCATAGCAATGGGGGCCGGGAAGGCGTTCTACTCCTTCTTCTCGGCACACCTTGTCGAGCAGGCCCCCGGTGCCGCAGTCGGCGTAGCCCACCAGAATGGTTTGGTAGCGGCCGCGGGCGGCCCGCACCCTATCTCGCACCGCCTCGGGGATCAGCTCCGGGCGGTTGTGCAGCTTGGCCGGCAGGCACTCGAGGTCGATGTCGGGGCCGCCCCCCTCGATCTCGAGGGCCGAGATGAGGTGGCGCAATTCCTTGGCCAGGGCCCCGCAGGCCACCACGAGCACCCGGTCCATGATCAGCTCGCGGCTCGTCGGGCCGCTACCAGCTGCTTGGCGGTCTCGGCGGCCACCGCCGCGTCGCGGCAGTACGCATCGGCGCCGATGGCCTCGCCGAACTCCTCATTGAGGGGGGCGCCGCCCACCAGCACGATGAAGTCCTCCCGCAGGCTCTTCTCCACCAGGGTGTCGATGACCACCTTCATGTAGGGCATGGTGGTGGTGAGCAGTGCCGACATGCCCAAGATGTCGGGCTGGTGCTCGTCGAGTGCCGCGATGAACTCCTCCACGTCGGTGTTGATACCCAGATCGGTCACCTCAAACCCGGCGCCTTCCAGCATCATGGCCACCAGGTTCTTGCCGATGTCGTGGATGTCGCCCTTGACCGTGCCGATCACCACGCTGCCGATGGGCTCTGCGCCGGTCTCGGCCAGCAGTGGCCGCAGGATGGCCATGCCCGCCTTCATGGCGTTGGCGGCGAGCAGCACCTCGGGCACGAACAGGATGCCGTCGCGGAAGTCGATGCCCACGATGCGCATCCCCTCCACCAGCGCCTCGTCCAGCACCTTGTCGGCGGGCCAGCCCCGGCCCAGCAGGATGTTGGTGCCCTCGTGGATCTCGTCGGCGAGGCCGTCGTATAAGTCGTCGTGCATCTGCGCGCACAGGTCTTCGTCGTTCAGACTCGACAGATCGATGTCGTCGATCTCGGGCGTGTCAGTCATACGACACACTCCTTCTGTGGTGCTGGACCCCAGGTCGGGTTCCATACTGTGGACCAGTACCGCAATGCGGAACAGTGTCACTGTAGCACGAAGAAGTTGCGTCTGCCTGAGTTGTACCCCCCCTGGGACTTGAACCCAGAACCTGCGGATTAAGAGTCCGTTGCTCTGCCAAATTGAGCTAGAGGGGCTTGTTGGGCGGACCGAGGGGATTTGAACCCCCGACCTCCGGGACCACAACCCGGCGCTCTAACCTGACTGAGCTACGGCCCGCAAGCCTGGTCATTCTATGGGCAGCAGCCGGATACGGGGAAACCATTTGGCACCTGCGCCGGTACCCGCTCAGCCGAGCCAGGCGATGATGGCCTCGGCTAGGGCGAGGCCTTGATCTTCCTGAATGAAATGGCTGGCCGGTCGGAACTGGGCGTGGGGCTGGCCAGCGGCACCGGGGATTCGCTCGCTGATGGCCGCCTGTCCGCCGCCCAGCACGGGATCGTCAGGGGCCCACAGGGTGAGCACCGGCTTGGTCCACTGTTCCAGCACCTTCCAGGCCGCCCGGTTGGAGGGAACGGCGGGATCGTCAGGCGAGATCGGCACCAGCATGGGGAAGTGGCGGGCCCCGGCCATGTAGGCCTCATCGGGGAACGGCGCCCGATAGGCCTCTTGGGCCGCTTCGCTCAACTCGGTCGCGGTGGCGTTGTCCACCAGCCGGCCGCAGTCGAGGTACTCCACATCCTGGCTGAACTGGAGCCAGAACTCGAAGCCCGCCCCGGGCGACTGGCCTTCAGGCAGCCCGGTGTTGGCCAGGACCAGCCGATCGAGTGGATCGGGATTCTCCGCAGCAATCCGCAGCCCGATGAGTCCGCCCCAGTCTTGACCGAACAGATGGAGCGGCCCAGCGCCCCGCTCGGCAGCGGTGGCGGCCAAGAACTCCCGCATCCACTTCACATGGCCTTCATAGGTGTAGGCCGAGCGTTCCACCGGCTTGTCCGAGCGCCCGAACCCGATCAGATCGGGAACCAGCACGCGGCAACCACCCTCCACTAACGGCGGGATCATCTTGCGGTACAAGTACCCCCACGTCGGCTCGCCGTGCAACAGCAAAATCGTGGCCGTGCCATCGCCAGCTCCATCTGGCTCCGCCATCACATAGGCCATCCGCAACCCGTCAATGTTGACATAGCGCGGCTCGTACGGATAGTCGTCGATCCCGGCAAACCGCTCTTCCGGAGTGCGGATATACGCAATCCCGCCAGCAGTGGTCATATCAGCCATAACCCGACGCTACTGCCGCAGACGTGTCCGCCCGTTGTCGTCACTGCTGGTCACCGCAAACCTGGCACTGGCCAGGCTCGGGCGGGCAATACACTCGAAACGATTGGCAAATGTGCCAGCCCGCCCCTGTAGCTCAGTCCGGACAGAGCAGGTGACTTCTAATCATCAGGTCGCAGGTTCGAATCCTGCCGGGGGCGCTTTCTGATGCCGCGGACTCGACCTCCTTTGTGGAGGTGGGGAAGCCCCATGGGCTCCACGGCGGGGTTTGTTCGCATGTGCATGAGGGAATTCGTGCTTTTCCATGCTAAGGTCAGCGCATGAGGACCACGGTCGAGTTCGACGAAGACACCGCCAAGGCGTTGGCTCAGGTGCGGCGGGATACTGGTATGGGGGTGTCGGAGGCGGTCAACCATATGGTTCGCCGCGGACTGCTGGTCGAGTTGGATGGCGCGCCGTTCGTCCAGCAGACCCATTTGTTGGGGTTGAAGATCGATGTGAGCAACGTGGTCGATGCCATCGATCTTCTTGAAGGCCCCAAGGCCCGGTGAGCCCAGGTGCTGGTCGATGCCAACATCTTGTTGTATGCAGTTGATGAAGACAGCCTCTACCATCTGACGTCGAAGGAGTGGTTGGAAGCCGCTCTGAACGGATCAAGGCGGGTGGCGCTGCCCTGGCAGTCCTTGACCGGATTCCTGCGAATCGCCACCAACCCTCGGGCCATGGCCACTCCCTTGGGGCCTGGCGACGCCTGGGCCATCGTCGAGTCGTGGCTGGATGCCCGGAACTCCTGGGTGCCCCTGCCTGGTCATGGCCACCGGGAGATCCTGGGCCGATTAGTGCGCGACTTGCATCTGAGCGCCAACCTCATTCCTGACGCGGTGCTCGCCGCCCTTTGCCTTGAGCACGGACTTTCCATCGTCTCGGCTGATTCCGACTTTGCCCGCTTCACCGAGCTGGAATGGATAAACCCCGTGACCAAAGCCAACTTGGGTTGATGGTTTGCTGATGGAGACGCCATTCGAGTCAGGGCTTTTGCAAAGTGTTCGATTTGTGCCGGGGGCGCATTGCGAAGAGAGCGGGTGACGAGAATCGAACTCGCGTCATCAGCTTGGAAGGCTGGGGTTCTACCACTGAACTACACCCGCAGGGCTGGGCGTTCATGATATCCAGTGGTCGCGGCCACCGGCTACGACACGAGGATTCAGGGGGTCGTCGGTAAAATGCGGACCCTGTGAGGAGCACAGTCGAGGCGCTGGAGGGCAACCGGGTCAAGGTGTCGGTGGACATCGAGGCCGACGAATTCGAGGAGAAGCTCGACGAGGCCTTCCGCAAGCTCGCCCGCCAGGTGCGCCTTCCCGGATTCCGTCCCGGCAAGGCACCCCGGCGGGTACTGGAGGCCCGGCTGGGTCCTCAGGCTGCTCGGGGGGAGGCCCTCAGCGATGCGGTGCCCGAGTACTACGCCCAGGCCGTTGTCGACCACGACGTCGACGTCATCGCCCCTCCGGAGATAGACATCACCAGCGGCGCCGAGGACGGCCCGGTCAGCTTCGATGCCGTTGTGGAAGTGCGCCCTCTCATCACCATCACCGGCTACGACCAGATCAAAGCTGAGGTGCCCAGCCCCGAGCCTACCGATGAGGAGATCAGCGAGCAGATCGACCAGCTTCGCAAGCAATTTGGCGACCTGGCTCCCGCGGCGCGGCCCGCGATCGACGGCGACAACGTGACCATGGACATCTACGGCTCCTACAACGGCGAAGAGGTCGAGGGCCTCACCGTGGACGAATACGCCTACGAGGTGGGCCAAGGAGCCGTGGTGCCCGAGATCGACGAGGAGCTTCGAGGATCCAAGGCCGGCGACATCTTGGAGTTCAACGCCAAGCACCCCGACCCCGACGAGGGCGGGTTCTTGCGGTTCCGCATCCTGGTCAAAGAAGTGCAGGAGACGATCCTGCCCGACTTCGACGACGAGTTCGCCCAAGAGGCCTCCGAGTTCGACACCGCCGAAGAACTGCGGGCCGACGTCACCGAGAACATCGCCTACCACAAGCGGGTCAACGCCTTGAACTCGCTGGGCCGCCAGGTGGGAGAACAGCTCGCCGAATTGGTGACCGACGACATTCCCGACGCTCTGGTGGATGCCGAGGTGGCGCACCGCATCCGCACCCTCGAAATGCGCCTGAGCAGCCAGGGCATCGAGATAGAGGGCTATCTGGAAGCCATAGGCCAGACCTCCGAGGAGCTGGCCGAGGGACTGCGGGAACCGGCCCTGCAAGAGGCAAAAACCGACCTGGCCCTACGGGCGGTAGCGGCGGCGGAGTCCATTGAAGCCGCTGATGAGGACGTGGATTTCGAGCTGGCCGCCCTCGCCGCTCAGGTGGGCCAAACGGCCGACGAGCTCAAGTCTTCGTTATTCGCTGACGATGAAAGCCGTCTCAAGGGGGTACGATTAGACGCGCAGATGCGCAAAACCTGGGAATGGGTGTTGGAGCAGGTCGAGATAACCGATCTCGACGGAAACCCCGTCGAACGCTCTAGCCTGAACCCGGACGACGAGTCTGACCTTCCCCCCAACACCATCGAGAGCCAAACCACATGAACCCTCAGAACTACATGGTGCCCGTCGTGGTCGAGCAGACCAACCGGGGTGAGCGCTCGTTCGACCTCTATTCCCGGCTGCTCAAGGAGAACATCATCTTCTTGGGCACTCCCATCGACGACACGGTGGCCAACCTGATCTGCGCACAACTGCTGCACCTGGAGTCGGAGAACCCCGACAAGGACATAAACCTCTACATCAACAGTCCGGGGGGCGACATCAACGCCATGTTCGCCATCTACGACACCATGCAGTACTTGAAGCCCGACATCACCACTATCTGCTTCGGCCAGGCCGCCTCGGCTGCCGCGGTGCTGCTGGCGGCGGGGGCGCCCGGCAAGCGCTTGGCGCTGCCCCACTCCCGGATGCTGATCCACCAGCCCTATGCGGGGGCGTCCGGGCAGGTGTCCGACATCGAGATCGCCTCCCGGGAGATCCAGCGGCTCAAAGACCAACTGGAACTGCTTTTGGCCCGCCATACCGGCCAAGATCTGGAGAAGGTCAAGCAGGACACCGATCGCGACTATGTGATGACAGCCGAGGACGCCAAAGAGTACGGGCTCATAGACGAGGTCATCTCGTCGCGTGACGCCGTGGAATCCGCCGGCCCGATCACGGCCATCCGATAGGGGGAGCAAAGACCGTGGCGAAGTTCGGAGAGGGGGGGGAACTTCTCAAGTGCAGCTTCTGCGGCAAGACTCAGAAGCAGGTCAAGAAGATGATCGCCGGGCCCGGTGTCTACATCTGCGACGAGTGCATCGACCTCTGCAACGAGATCATCGAGGAGGAGCTGGCCGAGGGCACCGACGTCGGCTTCAAGGAGCTCCCCAAGCCCCAGGAGATCTATTCCTTTTTGAACGACTACATCATCGGCCAGGAGCACGCCAAGCGGATCCTGTCGGTGGCGGTGTACAACCACTACAAGCGGGTGCAGATGGGCTCGTCCGACCCCGAGGTGGAGCTGTCCAAGTCGAACATCCTGCTGCTCGGCCCCACCGGGTGCGGCAAGACGCTGATGGCCCAGACCCTGGCTCGGATGCTCAACGTGCCTTTCGCCATCGCCGACGCCACCGCGCTGACCGAAGCCGGGTACGTGGGCGAGGACGTGGAGAACATTCTCCTCAAGCTCATCCAGGCCGCCGACTACGACGTCAAGAAGGCGGAGACCGGCATCATCTACATCGACGAGATCGACAAGATCTCCCGCAAGAGCGAGAACCCGTCGATCACCCGAGACGTGTCCGGCGAGGGTGTGCAACAAGCTCTGCTGAAGATCCTGGAGGGGACCACCGCCTCGGTGCCGCCCCAGGGCGGGCGCAAACACCCCCATCAGGAGTTCATCCAGATCGACACCACCAATGTGCTGTTCATCGTGGGCGGGGCCTTCGCCGGTTTGGAGCAGATCATCGAGAACCGGGTGGGCAATGTGGGGGTCGGCTTCGGCGCCGACATCCGCACTGAGACCGAGCGGGACCACGGCGAGCTGTTCAACCAGGTTCAGCCCGAGGACCTGATCAAATTCGGCCTCATCCCCGAATTCATCGGGCGCCTGCCGGTCGTGGGGGTTGTCTCCCACCTAGAGCGCGACATGCTGGTCCGGATCTTGGTGGAGCCCAAAAACGCCCTGGTGAAGCAATACTGCAAGTTCTTCGAGTTCGAGAACGTAGAGCTGATGATCGACGACGACGCGCTGTCGGAGGTGGCCGAGCTGGCTCTCACCCGCAACACGGGAGCCCGTGGGCTTCGGGCCATCCTCGAAGAGGTGCTGCTCGACGTGATGTACGAGCTGCCCAGCCGAGACGACGTGGTGCAATGCGTGGTCGGCGCCGATACCGTCCGCGGTGAGGAAGCCCCTCAGCTGCTCAATGCGGCCAAAGCCCGTTCAACCGACCGATCCCGCCGCCAGGCCAGCTGACTTCCCTGCGGTCGCCGACGATTTGAGCGAGGTCGCGGACTCCGCACTCCTGGCCGAGGCCCGGGCGTGGTTGGACGGCCACGTCAACCTGGAGGCCACAGCCGGCGATACCGACGGCCTGACGCTAGCGCCCATGCGCGAGCTTTTGGCTTCATTGGGCGACCCCCAGGCCGACTACCCGGCAGTCCACATCACCGGCACCAACGGCAAGGGCTCGGTGGCCGCGCTGATCGCCGCGCTGGCCGGAGCGTGGGGCATGACCGTCGGGGTGTACTCCAGCCCCCACGTCGAGCACCTCAACGAGAGGATGACGATAGGCGGCGATCCCATCGACGACGCCGGTCTGGCCGAGCTTCTGAGCCACCTGCGGCTGGTGGCAGACCATCTGGCCAAAAGCCGCGTCGGCACCCCGCCCTCGTGGTTCGAGTTGGTGACCGCCGCTGCACTGCGCTGGTTCGCCGATTCGGCGGTCGACCTGGCGGTGGTGGAGGTGGGCAAATTGGGCCGCTATGACGCCACCAACGTGGTGAACAGCGAGGTGGCGGTGATCACCAACATCGGCCGCGACCACACCGATGGCCGGCCCGGCTGGGAACAAGAGGTGATGGGGGAGAAGGCCGGCATTCTCCATCCCGGCACTGTCGCCGTGCTGGGCCCGATAGATCCCGACCTGGTGGCCATCGCTGCTGGAGAGTCGCCCGGGGAGATGCTGGTGGACGGTCAGCACTTCGAACTCGAGGAGAACCGCCCGGCGGTGGGGGGACGGCTGGTCACGGTGCGCACCCCAAAAGCCCGCTACGACGACGTCTATGTCAGCTTGTTCGGCGCCCATCAGGGGGAGAACGCCGCTCTGGCCATCGCCGCCTTCGAGGCCCTGGTGGACCAGAAGCTGGATGACGACCTCCTGGTCGCATTGGGCGATGTGAATGTCCCGGCCCGATTCGAAGTGGTGGCTCGCCAGCCCTTGGTGGTGATCGACGGGGCCCACAATCCCGACGGCCTGGCCGCGTCAGCGGAGACCCTGGCCGACCAGTTCACCGTGTTGGGCCAGGTGATTTGGGTGGTCGGGATGATGCGAGACAAGGACCCCGACGCCATGCTGGATGCCATTGAGGCCTCTGGCGCCCGCTGTGACTTAGTGGTGTGCTGCGCTCCCGACTGGCCGCGGGCCCTGTCAGCCGCCGAATTGGCTGCCGCCATCCGCAACCGGGGGATCGATGCCGAGACCGCCGGCGATGTCGCCGAGGCGGTGGACAGGGCTCTGGCGCTGTCCACCGAGGAGGACGCCGTGGTGGTCACCGGCTCCTTGTACACCGCCGGTGCGGCCCGCCTTCACATGGCCGCAGCCAATAAGTAGGGTTCCCCCGGTGACGGCCGGCGGCACTCGATCAGTGAGGTGCAATCTGTGAATCGGACTCTCGTGTTGTGCAAGCCCGACGCGGTGGAGCGAGGCCTGGTGGGGGCCATCTTGTCCCGCTTCGAGGCCCGGGGCCTGCGGATCGCGGCCATGCGCATGCTCACCATCGACGCCGATCTGGCCGCCCGGCACTACGCCGAGCATGTGGAGCGCCCGTTCTATCCCGATTTGGTGGCATTCATCGGCCGGTCGCCCTCGGTGGCCATGGTGGTGGAGGGGCCCGACGACGTCTACGCCGTCGTCCGCTCCATGATGGGCACCACCAACCCTCTGGATTCCTCTCCGGGCACCATCCGGGGCGACTACGGGCTGGAGGTCACCGAGAACCTCGTTCACGGTTCTGACAGCAATGCCTCTGCTGAGCGTGAGATCGCCATCTTCTTCCCCGAGCTGTGATACCGGGACCCGCCGTTGCCGGTGTGCGATTTCTAACCCAACCTGCGACTGGCACCGGTGTGCGATTTGGGACTGGCTGTTCTAGTCTTGCGCCATGGTGAAGCGGCGGTTCTCTTCCAGTAGCGGCATTGTCGGCCGCGATGTCGCAATCGACCTCGGCACCGCCAACACGCTGGTGTATGTCCGAGGGGAGGGGATCCTCATCAACGAGCCTTCGGTGGTGGCCGTCACCAACGAAGGTGCGCCCATAGCGGTGGGTTCGGAGGCCAAGCGGATGCTGGGGCGCACGCCGGCCCATATCCAGGCCATCCGACCGCTCAAAGACGGGGTGATCGCCAATTTCGACATCTGCGAGAAGATGCTGCGCTACTTCATCCAACGGGTGTCTCCCGGCCGGTTCATCAGGCCCCGCATGGTGATATGCGTACCTTCCGGCATTACTCCGGTGGAGCAGCGGGCCGTGCAGGAGGCGGCGGTATCCGCGGGGGCCAAGAAGCCGGTCTACATCATCGAAGAGCCCATGGCCGCAGCAATCGGCGCCGGGTTGCCGGTGCAGGAAGCCTCGGGAAGCATGATCGTGGACATCGGCGGCGGTACCACCGAGGTGGCCATGATCTCGCTGGGCGGCGTGGTGACCGGTCAGTCGATTCGGATGGGCGGCGACCGGATGGACGAGGACATCATCGCCTACCTGAAGAAGGAGCACAGCCTTACCATCGGCAGCCGCACCGCTGAAGAGGTCAAGATCGTGCTGGGTACCGCTTGGTTGGGCAGCGAGAACCGCTATGCGGAGGTCCGGGGCCAGGATATGGTCTCCGGTCTCCCCAAGACCGTGGTTACCTCCACCAACGAGATCCGCGAGGCCATCTCCGAGGTGGTGCGCTCCATCGTCGACGCGGTCAAAGTGACCCTGGATGAAACTCCCCCCGAACTGGCCGCCGACATCATGGAGGCGGGGATCGTTCTGGCCGGTGGCGGGGCTCTGCTGAACGGCATGCCCCCTCGGATCGAGGAAGAGACGGGGATGCCGGTCCGGTTGGCGCCCAATCCACTCCATGCGGTGGCCATTGGCTCGGGCCAGTCGCTGGAGGAGTTCGACGCGCTAGAGGGTCTCCTCTTCTCGTCGTCGTACGACTGATCTCTCGGTTCGGCCCCGTGGCAACGGGCACCCGCACAGGGCGGTCGCGGTTCACGCTGATCTTCCTTCTGCTCAGCTCCGCGACCCTGCTGACCCTGGATGCCCGGGAATTCGAGCCCCTTCAGCGGACCGAGGAAACCCTTTCCGATCTGATCTCGCCGCTGCGGACGGGGGCGGATCGGGTATTTGAGCCCGTCGGCGACGCCTGGGCCGGCATCACCGGCTACGACGAGCTGGAGGCTGAGAACGAGGCGCTGAGACAAGAGCTGCAAATGCTCGAGGGCCAGAGGATCCTGGACACCGATGCGTCCATCCGCCTCGAATTGCTGCTCGACGAGCTGGGTTTGCCCTATGTGCAGGACATTCCCAATGTCGTGGGCGAGGTGGTGACCGCCAACGTGGGCAATTTCGACCGGTACTCGGTGCAGATCAACCGCGGGTCTGATGACGGCATCCTCAACGGGATGCCGGTGGTGACCAGGGGCGGTCTCATCGGGCGGATCGACGGCGACCCGGGCCGAGGGCATTCCCGGGTGACGCTGCTCACCGACCCTGGCTTCGAGGTCGGGGTGTTGGTAGTGGGCACCGACGACGTGGCCCTGGCCTCGGGCGGCGGGCATGGCGAGCCCCTCATGGTTACCAAGGGGCTGGAGATCGACACCGAGGTCGCCGTCGGCCATAAGGTGGTCACCAGCGGAGTGGACCGGAGCCGCTATCCCCCTGGTATTCCGATCGGCATTGTCACCGACATCGACTATGACGAAGCTCGCCTGTTGCAGCTCCTCACGGTGGAGCCCTCGGCCAACACCGACAATCTGAGCTTTGTGACCGTTCTGCTCTACGACCCTCTGGCCGAGGAATAATGAACACGGCAAGTGCTTCCCTTCGCAGCGCATCGGCACTGGCCCTAGAGGCAACCGAGCAATGAACACGGCCAATGCCTATCTGCGCAGCGCCTTGTTCTTGCTGACTGCCCTGGTGCTGCACATGGCTCTTTTCTCCGACCTGCGAGTGCTGGGAGTGGCCCCCGAAGTGCCCCTGGCCATTGCGATCACCGCCGGCCTGGTGGGCGGACCTGAGCGGGGCGCAGTGGCCGGATTCGTTATTGGCTTGGGCATCGACCTGTATCTGCCCACGCTGTTCGGCCTCTCCGCCCTCATCTACACCGTGTGGGGTTACACGGTGGGGCTGGTCGAGGAGCGGATCTTCCGCAGCGCATGGTGGATCAACGTTTTGGTCACTGCCGCCGCCACCGCTGGCGGGTTGCTGGTGTACGCGGTGCTCGGGGAGCTGCTCGGCGAGGCCAACCTCTATACCGACCGCCTCTATGTGGTGATGGGCGTTACCGCGGCCTACAACCTGGTGCTCAGTCTGCCTCTGCTGGGAATGTGGCGCTGGTCGTGGCCCAGGCTTCTCGGTGAAGAACGTTGACCCCGGAATCGCTTCGCCTGCGTCTCAGTTTCCTGGCCTTGTTGGCCCTGCTCGCTTTCGGGGTTCTGGCGGCCCGCCTCTGGTTCTTGCAAGTGATGAGCTCAGAGGAGTTCGAGAACATCGCGGTGTCCAACACCATCCGGGTGATCTATGAGCCCGCCCCTCGGGGCCGCATCTTCGACGCCAACGGCAACGTGCTGGTGGACAACCGGGAGTCCCTGGTGGTGACGGTGGACCGGTTTACCTTCGACACCGAATTCGACGAGGGCGAACAGGAAGATCTGGTGCTCCGATTGGCCACCGAGGTAAGCCGGGCCGGTCGTCTCACAAAGATTTTCGAAATCAATGACGCACTCGACGATCCCCGCTATGGACCCCTCGATTCGGTGCCGGTTGCCGACGACGTCACTGAGAATTTCGAGATTGTCTTGGCCGAGCGGGCCGACGAATTCCCCGGCGTGGGCACAGTCATCCGCAGCGTGCGCACCTACCCCTACGGAGATCTGGCCGCCCACATCCTGGGATACGTCTCCCTGCTCAGCGAGGAGCAGTACGAGCTGGTGGCCGATGATCCCAAGACCTATCGGCGCAATGACGAGATCGGCCAGACCGGGATCGAAGCGTCCTTCGAGTCGGTGCTGAGGGGCACGCCCGGGTTCACCAGGCTGGAGGTGGACAACGTGGGCGATCCGGTGGCAGTGCTCCAGCAGGTGGATCCCATCGCCGGAGCCGACGTGTACCTCACGCTGGACATCGACATCCAGGCACTGGCAGAAAAGGAGCTCTTGGCCGGATTGGCCGAGGCCCGCCAGCAGGAGACCGATGACCCCAACGACCCGCCATTCAAAGCCCCTGGCGGCGCCCTGGTGGTGATGGATCCCAACGGATCTGAGATTCTGGCCATGGCGTCGTTTCCCACGTACTCGCCCAGCGAGTTCGTCCACGGATTCTCCGAAGATCGGTGGGCCCAGCTCCAAGACCCCAACAACCACCAGCCTCTGCACAACCGGGCCTTGGCCGGCATCTATCCGCCGGGGTCGACGTTCAAACTGTTCACCGCCTACGCCGCGATGAACAGCGGCGTGATCGGCGAGCGCGGCGCGCTGGACGTGCGCACGCTCTACGAGGATACCGGCACCTACATCGTGCCGTCCTGCGAGGAGGAAGTGATCGCGTCGTGCACCTTCCGGAATGCGGAGGAGGCCATTTATGGGCCGGTGGACCTGCGCCGGGCCATCACCGTGTCGTCCGACGTCTACTTCTACTACTTGGGCGACACCATGGACCGCGCCGACCGCTTCGACCGGGAGGGCATACAGCGGGCGGCCCAGCTCTTCGGCTTCGGCGCACCGTCGGGCATCGCGCTTCCCGGCGAGGGCGTGGGCCGGGTGCCTTCGCCGTCAGCAGCCGAAGCCGCGGGCGAGCCGTGGCGAACCGGTGACTCGATCGTGTTGGCCATCGGCCAGGGCGTGCTGGGGGCCACCCCGCTTCAGTTGGCCAACGGCTACGCCGCCTTCGCCAACGGGGGAACGCTGTACTCGCCCAAGATGGTGGAGCAGGTGGTGAATCCGGTTACCGGCGAGGTGTTGCAGGCCTTTGCTAACCGGGTGCTTGACCAGGTCTACCTGCCCCGCTCCATCAGACTGCCGATCCTGGAGGGGCTGTTGGGCGTGACTGCCGAGTTGGAGGGCACCGCCCACTCGGCGTTCTTCGGCTTCCCCCATGAGGAGTGGTCGGTGGCGGGCAAGACCGGGACGGCCGAGGTGGTGGGCCAAGCCGACAACTCGCTGTTCGCGGCCTTCGGCCCCAATCCCAATCCCGAGTACGTTGTCGTGGCGATCATGGAGGAGTCGGGATTCGGGGCGTCGGTGGCTGCTCCTGCGGTGCGGCGGGTGCTGGAGCCCATCGCCACCAACTCGGTGCCCGCGGTCCGCACCATCGACGATTTGGCCGAGTTGAGCGGGTCGATCAGCGATGATGGGGCTGAGGTGGACGCCGAGAACGCAGAACTGGAGAGTGCGGCCTGATGGCAGTCATTTCTCTGGAGGAACGCCGTTTGAAGGACCGGGAGTTCAATCCCCGGAGCAGCCCCTACGCGCCGTGGATGCACATCGATTTGCTGTTGGTGCTGGCCGCGGCTGGTCTGGCCGCCATAGGGATCGCGGCCATCTACAGCACCACCCGAGGCCGCGATCCGGAGAATTTCGACTCTTTCTTCTTGGAGCGCCAATCGCTGTTCGCCGTGGCCGGCGCACTGTTCATGGTGTTTGCGGCCTGGTTTCCGTATCAGGAACTGGCCAAGTTCGCGGTAGCTATCTATGGAGTGGGGATTCTGGCTCTGATCGTGGTGCTGGGACCGTTGGGCGAAGAGGTCAACGGTGCCCGTTCGTGGTTCCGGTTCGGCGATTTCCAGCTTCAGCCGTCTGAATTCCACAAGCTGGCGATCATCGTGGCGGTGGCGTACTTCTTGTCGCGCTACGAAGACTACTTGAGCGCCCCCCGAGTGTTCTTTGCCGTAGGCATTGTGGCGTGGCCCGGATTACTGGTTCTTCTCCAGCCCGATGTGGGCACCGCGATCATCTACGTGTTCATCGGTTTCGTCCTGCTGCTGATCGGCGGCATCCGCTTCCGACAGGTCATCGGCATCGCCCTGATCGTGGTCACGGTGGTGGCGCTGATGATCAACTCCAACATGCTGGAGGAGTACCAGACCAACCGGCTGCGCACCTTCGTAGACCCCACTACCGGCATCACTGACGCCGCCTTCCAGCAGCGCCAAGCCCAGATTGCCATCGGCAATGGCGGGGTGAGCGGCAAGGGCTACGGCGAGGGCTCCCAGACGCTGAGCGGCTTGGTGCCCCAGCAGCACACCGACTTCATCTTCACCGTCATCGGCGAGGAATTCGGTTTCGTGGGCTCGGCCGCCACCCTGGGTCTCTACGCCCTGCTGTTGCTGAGGATTCTCCAGGCCGCTCGCCTGGCCAAGGACCGATTCGGCGCCCTTATCTGCTCGGGCGTGTTCGCCATGATCCTGTTTCAGATGTTCGAGGCGGTGGGCATGACACTGGGCATCACCCCCATAACCGGCATTCCCCTTCCCCTGGTTTCCTACGGCGGTTCCTCAGCTATCGCCACACTCATAGGCCTCGGCTTGGTTCTCAACGTCCGCATGCGCAGGTTTGTCTGACCCGAAATCCGGGTTTCGTCCTCAGCGGCTGCCGGCGGTCCATCTGAACTGGTTCGGGCTGGCGAGGGGCCGGCGGTAGATTGGTGACAATGTCGCTTTGGCCGGAATTGGAACTGGTGTTGCCCGAGGTGTCGAAACCGGCGCGCTACATCGGCGGCGAAGGCGGGATGGCGACGCCGGAGCATCATCCGTCCAAAGTGGCGTGGCTGCTGGCCTATCCCGACACCTATGAGATTGGCCTGCCCAACCAGGGCCTTCAGATCCTCTATGAGATACTCAACGAGCGAGATGACTCGGTGGCCGAGCGGGCCTATGCCCCCTGGGTGGACATGGAGGCCGAGATGCGGGCCGCGGGCCTCCCCCTGTTCTCAGTGGACACCCACCGGCGGGCGGCAGATTTCGACGTTCTGGCGTTCAACCTGTCAGCCGAGCTGGTCTACACCAACCTGCTCAACTGCATCGACCTGGCCGGAGCTCCGGTGCGGGCCGAGAACCGAGCCGACGACGACCTGCTGATCGGCGCGGGCGGGCACTGCACCTACAACCCCGAGCCGTTGGCCGACTTCGTGGACTTCTTCGTGCTGGGCGACGGCGAGGAGGTGGTCTCAGAGATCACCGCGGCGGTTTGGGAATGGAAGCGCTCGGGCAAGGAGTCGCGCCAGTCGGTGCTGCGGGCCCTGGCTGCCATCGAGGGCGTGTACGTGCCGTCGCTGTACGACGTGGCCTACGACGGCCCGGCGCTGGTGTCGATCACGCCTCGGTTCGCCGATGTGCCCGCGGTGATAGAGAAGCGCACGGTGGCCGATCTGGCGGCGTGGCCCTATCCCAAGCAGCAGTTGGTGCCGCTCACCGAGGTGGTCCACGACCGGCTCAATGTGGAGGTGTTCCGGGGCTGCACCCGGGGGTGCCGGTTCTGCCAGGCGGGGATGATCACCCGTCCGGTGCGGGAGCGTCCCGCCGAACAGGTTCGCACCATGGTGGCCGACGGACTGGCCCGCTCCGGCTACGACGAGGTGGCGCTCACCTCGCTGTCCACCGCCGATTTCAGCGGGATCACCGAAGTGGTGTCCGCCACCATGGACTGCGGTGCCGGCGAGGTGTCGGTGTCGTTGCCCAGCCTGCGGGTGGACGCCTTCACCGTGGGTCTGGCCGCCCAGATCCAGCGGGCTCGGCGCACTGGCCTGACCTTTGCCCCCGAGGCCGGGTCGTGGCGGATGCGCCAGGTGATCAACAAGCTCATCGACGAGCGAGACCTCTACGGCGCGGTGGAGTCGGCCTTCTCCCAAGGTTGGCGGCGCATGAAGCTCTACTTCCTCACCGGCCTCCCCACCGAGACCGATGTGGACACCCTGGCCATCGGAGAGTTGGCCCGCAACTGTGTGGATCTGGGCCGGGCCCACACCAAGAACCCGTCGGTCACGGTTTCGCTGGGCGGGTTCGTGCCCAAGCCGTTCACGCCCTTCCAGTGGTTTGGCCAGAACACGGTGTCGGAGCTTCAGCGCAAGGTCTTCTTGCTGCGCGACGACATCAAGCGGAACCGGGGCGTCCAGATGAAATGGCACGATCCCAAGGCCAGTTTGGTGGAGGGAATCGCCAGCCGGGGCGACCGCCGCATCGGCCGGGTCATCGAGGAGGTGTGGCGCCAGGGGGGCACATTCCAGGAATGGTCGGAGCATTTCGACTACGACCGCTGGACCCAGGCCATGGCCAAACACGGGCTGTCGGTGGACTGGTATGTGCACCGACACCGCACTGAGGACGAAGTTCTTCCCTGGGACCACCTCTCCGCTGGTCTGCACAAGGACTTCCTGTGGCAAGACTGGAGGGATGCCCTCAACGAGGTGGGCTTGGAGGACTGCCGCTGGACCCCGTGCTATGACTGCGGGGCCTGCACCGGCTACAGCATCGAGCACATCGTGGCCTCCGCCACGCCGCCCGCCGGGGGCAGCCAGGGCACCGGCCAGGTGCCCACCGGCTACCAGCCGCCCCAAGCGGTGTCGGTGCAGCTGTCGGGCGTCGGCGCGAGGAGTTCGACATGAACCCGAACCAGGCGCCGCGCACTCGGATAAGGCTGCGGTACGGCAAAGCGGGGCGGATCCGCTTCACCAGCCACCGGGATGTGGCCCGCATCTGGGAGCGCTCGCTGCGGCGGACCGGGTTGCCGGTGGCTCAGACCGAGGGTTTCTCACCGCGGGCCAAACTGCACTTCGGCCTGGCCTTGGCCACCGGTTATGAGTCAGACGCCGAGTATTTGGACGTCGACTTCAAGAGTGGCGATATGGCGGTTGATGAGGTGCTGAAAGCCCTGGTCGGCGTGCTGCCCGACGGGATCGAGGCCACCGGGGGCGCGGTTCTGGCGCCGGGGTCGATGTCGTTGCAGCAAGCGGTCACCATCTGCGATTGGGACATCGAGTTGTTGGACGTGACCGCAGGTGATCTCGCCCAATGGGTAGATAAGGTGCTCGGGGCGGCTACGCTTATGGTTACGCGAGAACGCAAAAGTCAAAAGATCACCGACGATCTGGCCCCACAGGTGTGTGCCCTGGAGGTCGGTGAGCCGACGAGCCGGGGGTTTCGCCTCTTGGCCACTCTGGGCACCCAGCCGCGGGCAGCACGCCCGTCGGAGCTTTTGGCCGCTCAAGAACCGGTGCATCGACCGGTGCTGATTCGGCGCACTCGTCAATGGATTGAGCAGGATGGCGCCCACTTGGAGCCACTTGAGGTCGGCGCAGCCCCTGCTCAGCACACCCTGGTTGGTGTGCAATGAGAAAGGACTACACAGATGACCGAAGGTCGCCCCAAGATCGGCGATTCCCGCCCCGCGCTCCCGCCTTCCGATAACCGCCCCAAGATCGGGGATTCCCGCCCCGCGCTCCCGCCTTCCGACAATCGCCCCAAGATCGGGGATTCCCGCCCCGCGCCAAGCGGGAACGGATCGGGCTCTTCCGAGGGCTCGGGTTCCGGAGGATCAGGCTCGGGCGGTTCGAACTCAGGCTCGGGCGGTTCCGGCTCGGGCCGCAAGCGCCGACGCCGTCGGGGAGGGAGGGGCCGCGGCGGCGGTAGCCGCCCGATCCAACCGGTAGAGCACAAGGTTTCCGACGGCCCGGTAGAGCTCGACGAGAAGACGCTTGAGCGCCGTCGGGGCCGTCGTCGCAAGGGACGCCCGGTAGGCCGCTATATGATGCTGGTGCAAGTGCGCCCAGAAGCCACCCAGATAGCGGTGTTGGAGGGCCGGGCTCTCATTGAGCACTACGTCTCCCGCCCGGCCGACGATGTGGGCGAGATCCACGGCAACATTTATCTGGGCCGAGTTCAAAATGTGTTGCCCGGCATGGAGGCCGCCTTCGTGGACATCGGCACTCCCAAGAATGCGGTGCTGTACCGGGGAGATGTGGTGTTCGACCCCGACGATGTGGAGACCTCCGATGGCTCACCTCGCATCGAGAACCTCTTGGAGGCCCGCCAGACCATCATGTGCCAGGTCACCAAGAATCCAATAGCCCACAAGGGGGCCCGGCTGACCCAGGAAGTGTCTTTGCCAGGCCGCTTCGTGGTGCTGGTGCCCAACTCCAAGACCTACGGCATCTCCAAGCGGCTCCCCGACAAGGAGCGCAAGCGTCTTCGCAAGGTGCTGGACCGGTGCAAGCCGGAGGAGCACGGGATCATCGTCCGCACCGCGGCCGAGAAGATCACCGCCGAGGAGCTGGAGCGCGACGTGAAGCGGCTGGTCTCGCAATGGGAAGAGATTGAGGCTCTGTCCAAGAAGGCCAAGGTACCGGGGCTGTTGTACCGGGAGCCCGAGATGGCGGTTCGGGTCATCCGGGAGGAGTTCAACCAGGACTTCCGCTCGGTCCAGATTGATGATCGGCGCCTGTTCGACCAGGTGTACGACTACGTGTCCAGCGTGGCCCCCGAACTGGGCGAGCGGCTGGAGTACTACGACGCCGAGACCGAGCATCTGAGCTTGCTGGAGCGCCATCACGTGTATGAGCAGTTCCTCAAGGCACTGGACAAGAAGGTGTGGCTGCCTGGCGGCGGATCGCTGATCATCGAGAGCACCGAGGCGCTCACGGTCATCGACGTGAACACCGGCAAAAATGTCGGCGACTCCAACCTGGAGGAGACCGTTTTCCGCAACAACCTGGAGGCGGCTCAGGAGATCCCTCGACAGCTGCGGCTGCGCGACATCGGCGGAATCATCGTGATCGACTTCGTGGACATGGAGAAGCGGGGAAATCGGGAAGAGGTCATGAAGGCATTCCGGGAGTCGCTGGCCTGGGACAAGACCCGTACCCAGGTGCTGGACATCTCCGATTTGGGATTGGTGGAGATGACCCGCAAGCGCATCGGGGAGGGTCTGTTGGAGTCGTGCTCATCGGTCTGCCCGACCTGCGAGGGGCGGGGCCTGGAGTTGGACAAGACGCTCGCCTCGAAGAAGTAGCTGTTTGGCTGGGTCTTAACGGTTGGGGTTGGCCTCTGATGGTTCGTCTAGAATTATCCGTCGGACCTGCCGGCAAGTAGTGAGCGAGGCGCAAGCAGGTGTATGCCGTCATCCGCACAGGCGGAAAGCAGTACAAAGTTGAAGAGGGCCAAGTCCTTGACGTTGAGTTGTTGGGCGAGCCCGGGGCCGAGGTGGAGCTGATCCCCCTTCTGCTGGTGGACGGCGACTCGGTGACCGCTGCCCCCGACGCGCTCGGCAAGGCCAAGGTCACCGCTACGGTGGTTGACTCGGTCAAGGATCGCAAGATCAACGGCTTCACCTACAAGAACAAGAGCAATCAGCGTCGGCGGTGGGGCCACCGTCAGCGCAAGTCCCGCATCCAGATCACGGCCATCAAGGCATAGCCAGTCGGAACGCTGAAGGGAGCAGGAGATGTCCAAGACCAAAGGCGGCGGCTCAACCCGCAACGGCCGAGATTCCAACCCCAAGCGCCTTGGGGTCAAGGTGTTCGACGGCACGCAGGTGACTGCGGGCTCGATCATCGTGCGTCAGCGGGGAACCCGCATCCACCCCGGTGAGAACGTCAGGCGCGGCCGCGACGAC
This sequence comes from bacterium, assembly GCA_026708015.1. NCBI lineage: Bacteria > bacterium. The sequence continues at coordinate 66,903 of JAPOVT010000065.1, read as the reverse complement.
ACCCTCTTCGCTACCGCCAACGGCCGGGTCAAGTTCGGCCATCGGCGCCGCCGCAAGCTCGTCGACGTCATCACCGGCTGATCGTCTCCCAGCGGCTCACAGCCGCTTGACTTAGACGAGTGCGGATTGACAGACGATGTCCCAGTTCGTAGACGAGTGCGGCCTGAACGTGCGGGGCGGCGACGGCGGTGCCGGGTGCGTCTCGTTTCGCCGTGAGGCCCATGTGGCTAAAGGCGGACCCGACGGCGGCGACGGCGGCGACGGCGGCAGTGTCTGGCTGGTTGCCGACCACAACGTGGCCTCTCTGATCGCGTTCAAAGACCATCCCCATCGGCGGGCGGGAAACGGAACCCACGGCCAGGGCAAGCGTCGGCACGGCGCATCGGGCAGCAACACAATGGTGCAGGTACCGGTGGGAACCGCCATAAGGGCCCAGAGTGGGGAAATGCTGGCCGATCTCGCGGCTGACGGGGACCGCTGGCTGGCTGCTGCGGGCGGGCAGGGAGGCCACGGCAACGCCCGCTTCTCCACCCGTCAAAACCGCGCTCCGGCGTTTGCCGAGCAGGGGGAGGCGGGGGAGCAGCGCTGGCTGAAACTGGAGTTGAAGCTGCTGGCTGACGTGGCGCTGATCGGCTTTCCCAACGCGGGCAAGAGCACGCTGATCTCCCGCATATCCGCGGCCCGCCCCAAGATCGCCGACTACCCGTTTACCACTCTCGAGCCCAACCTTGGAGTGGTTCGCACCGACGACGACTTCGAGATGGTGGTGGCCGACATCCCTGGCCTCATTGCCGGGGCCAGCGACGGCCGCGGCCTTGGCCACCGCTTCCTGCGCCACACCGAGCGCGCCCGGGTGTTGGTCGTATTGGTAGACCTGGCCTCGATGGAGGAGACCTCCCCCGCCGAACAGCAGCGGGTGCTGCTGGACGAGCTTGGCGCCTACCGTCCCGAGCTGCTGGAGCGCCCTCGGATATTGGCGGCATCCAAGGCCGACGTCGCCCAACTGGATCCGCCGCCGGGGTCCCTGCGCATCTCTGCGGTGACCGGGGAGGGCTTGTCCGAGATGATCCGGGCCATGGCCGACGCGGTGGGAGAGGCCCGCGCCCAAGACAGTCTGGCCCCCATCGCGGGCCGCTCCGAAGACGTGGTAATTCACCGGCCTGTTCCCGAGGGGTTCACCGTAGAGCGGGCCGATGACGGCGCCTACGTGGTGGTGGGTCGGGCGGCTGAGCGCACGGTGGCGCTGTCTGACCTCAATGTCCCCGGCGCGTGGGATTTCGCCCGCCGCCGGCTTCAGCGGCTGGGGGTGGACCGGGCGTTGGCCCGGGCTGGGATCAAGTCAGGCGACACCGCCAGGATCGGCGACTTCGAGTTCGAATATCACGATGACGATGACTATCTCAATGAGGAGGTGGTGCGGTGATAGTGGTGGTGAAGATCGGCACGTCGTCGATAACCGAGGCCGATGGCACCATCAGGGCGGAGGCGGTGGCCAAGCTGAGCGGCGAGGTGGCCGCCGCGGTGGCCGACGGGCATCAGGCGGTAGTGGTCAGCTCCGGGGCGATCGGTGCCGGGCTTCCCGTGCTCGGCTTCGACCAGGGTCGTCCCCGCGACTCGGTAACCCTGCAAGCCCTCTCCGCGGTGGGCCAGAGCCGGCTCATGGCCCTGTACCAAGAGCGCCTGGGCGGTTACGGCCTGATCTGCGGCCAAGTGCTGCTGGCCCCTCGGGATTTCTTGGAGCGCACCCAATACCTGCACGCTCAGCGAACCCTCAATCGGCTGTTGAAGCTGGGCGTCGTCCCCATCGTGAATGAGAACGACGCCGTGGCCGATGACGCCATTCGTTGGGGGGACAACGACCGCATTTCCGCATTGGTGGCCCACATGGTGGGCGCCGAGCTGCTGGTGCTGTTGACCGACACCGAAGGGGTCCACACCGCCGACCCCCGCTCCGATGCCGAGGCCCGGATCGTGGAGGAGATCACCGATCTGGGTGTGCTAGACGAGCTGGCCGCGGCCGCGGGCGGAGCGGGCACCGACCGGGGCAGCGGCGGCATGGCCTCGAAGCTGGCCGCGGCTCGCATTGCCAGCTGGTCGGGGGTCCGGACGGTGATCGCGGCTGCTGATCGCCCAGATGTGGTCGCCGATGCACTGGCCCATGGGTCCGGTGTCGGGACCACAGTGGCTCCCCAACCCCAGCGGCTGAGTGCCCGCAAACTGTGGATCGGGTTTGCCATGGTCCCCACCGGCACGGTGCGGGTGGATGCCGGCGCCCGCCGGGCGATGGTGGAGCGGGGTGCCTCGCTCTTGGCCATCGGCATCACCGGCTTCGAGGGGGTGTTCCAGCCAGGTGATGCAGTTGACGTGCGGGGGCCCGACGATCAGATTTTCGCCCGGGGCTTGGTGGAGGTTTCCTCAGACGACATGGACTCGGTGGTAGGCCTGCGCTCTGATGCCTTGCCCGCCGGCGCGCCCGACGAGGTCATCCACCGCGACTCTTTGACCGTGCTGCCCTAGAGACCCGCTTGAGGGCCTGCTCCATCAGCCCGGCAGCCTCTTCGGCCGCAGCCACCCCTGAGCCCCGGCCCAACATCACATAGACCACCCCGGTCAACAGCAAAGAGAATGGTGCGGCAAACAACAGCGGCAACGGCTCTAGACCCCACGCCAAAACAGCCCCCAGCACCGCGGCTGAAAGAGCGGCAACGGCCAAGCGTCCTGCGGGTCCCTTCACTGGCCGGCTTCGGCCCAGCAAGTAGCGGACCCGGTGGCGCAAGATGCCGTATTCCACCCAAGCGGCCACCGTGCTGCCCAGAGCCAAGCCCACCGCTCCCAACCGAACCGCTCCTTCGGCCCGCGCGGCATCTGACAGCCGCGACAACACCTGGAAGTCGCCCAGTCGCTCCACGCTCCCGTCCACCACCGCGTAGGAGTCGAAGCTGAACATCAGCACCACTCCTGTTGCGGCGGCCAGCACTACCCGCACCCCGGCCACTCGAGCCGGCCCCTTGGCATCGCCAGCGGCGAAGCAGGCGTTCTGAAGCAGACGAGAAGACGCCGAGGCCACCAGTCCCAAGGAGTAAGCCGCCAAGATCCACCACACCTGAACGGTCTGGTCGCCATTGAACTGCCCCCGCTCCAGCAGCGCTCCCACGATCAGCCCGCCCAGGGTGATGAACGCCACCGCCGAGAACAGCACATAGAACCCAATGCGGTCCAGCCCAGTTTGCAGACGCTGCCTCAGCGCCTCAGGGTTGTCCTGTTCTCGGGACATCTCGGGTAGGTCGCTGGCCGCCACGCTCATGGCAAACAGGCTGATGGGCAAGAAATAGATCACCTGGGCGAATCCCAGAGCGGCAATGGCCCCGCTGGCCAGCAGCCCGGCCAAGATCAGGTCCACGTAGGCCGATACTTGCACCACGCCTCGGCCGATGAACGCAGGGCCGAACCGGTCGAGCACGGTGCGGACGTCGGGGCGCCGCCAGTTGAGGCTGAGCCGCAGCGCTGGCACTAGCCGAAGCACCAGCGGCACCTGCACTAGGAACTGGAGGGCCCCGCCCAGCACCACGCCCCAGGCGGCCATCTTGGCCACATCGGAGGCCCGAGTGGCGGGGTCGACGTTGTGCCACACCAGCCAGGCCCCCGCCATGAACGCCACTTGGGCGGCGTTCCATATGACTGGTGCGGCATAGGACAGGAAGAACCGGCGATGGGCGTTCAGTACCCCCAAGGCCCACGCCGCCAGCACGATGAAGCCGATCCCAGCGAACATCACCCGCACCAGCTCCACGGTCAGTTCAGCAGTGTCGTCCGACAGCCGCCACAGCAGGAGGGACACGATCGGCTCGGCCAGCAACCATCCGGCCAACACCAACAACCCGGTGACCACGGACAGGAGTCCGAACACCGCTCCGGCCAGCCGACCGGCGTCTTTGCGCCGGTCTTGTTCGACAAGCTGCGAGTAGATGGGGATGAACGAGGCCGACAGCACCCCCTCGCCTAGCAGGTTTTGCAGCAGTCGGGGGATTGTCAAGGCGGCCCGGTAGGCGTCACCGATGCGGCCCGCGCCGATGAACGCCGCCACCGCCACTTCTCGGCCGATGCCGGAGACGCGGGACAAGAAGATCCCTGCACCCACCAGCACGGCTCCCTTGCCGCTGGGGCGCGGGGAGTCGTCGGGGCCTTCGAATCGCTGCTCAACCGGTGGAATGCCAAAACACGCTACCGGAGCAATGGGTTTCGCTTTGGGCAGCCCGAGCACCAGCACTTCGAAGAAAGCACTTCCAGGAGCCGGAACCCAGTCGGGTACGCTCGCGCCGTGAGCGCAGATACCTCGATGGCCGAGCTGGCCGACCGGGCCAAAGCCGCGGCTCGTGTTCTGGCCACCGCCGACACCGAGACCAAGAACCATGCGCTGCTGCTGGCCGCCGACCAATTGGAGCAAGCCCGCGACGATCTGCTGGAGGCCAATCGGGCCGATGTGGATGCCGCTACCGATTGGGGTATGAGCGCCACCCTGGTCGATCGGCTCACGCTGACCGACTCCCGGTTGGAGGGTATGGCCGGGGGTTTGCGCAAGGTGGCTGGGCTGGCCGACCCGGTGGGGGAGATCGTCAGCGGCTGGGTGGTGCCGACCGGCCTGCGGATCAGCCAGGTCCGGGTGCCGCTGGGCGTAGTGGCCATCGTGTACGAGAGCCGCCCCAACGTGACCAGCGATGCCGCCGGTTTGTGCCTCAAGTCGGGCAACGCCGCCTTCTTGCGGGGCTCGTCCAGCGCGTTGGGCTCCAACCTGGCCATAGCGGGGGTGATGCGGGACGCCTATGAGAAGGCCGGTCTGCCCAGCGATGCCCTGGTGCTGGTGTCCGACCCCAGCCATGAGGCAGCCGCCGAGTTCATGCAGCTCCGAGACACCATCGACTGTCTCATCCCCCGAGGCGGGCCCGGGCTTATCGCTTCCATACTCGAGAACGCCACCGTGCCCTATGTGATCGACGGCGACGGCAACTGCCATGTGTACGTCGACGCCTCGGCCGATCTGGACATGGCCCGGCGCATTGTGGTGAACGCCAAGACCCAGCGCCCGTCGGTGTGCAACGCGGCCGAGTCCCTGGTGGTACACCGGGCGGTGGCCGCCGAGTTGCTGCCCCCGCTGACCGACGACCTGGCCGGGGTTGAGCTGGTGGGCGACGAGGCCGCTCGGGCGATCTTGGGGCCGGATCGCATCGGCAAGGCCACCCAGGCCGACTACTTCACCGAGTTCCTAGATCTGAAATTGTCGGTGAAGGTGGTCGACGACCTCGATGAGGCCATTGCCCACGTGAACGACACCGGCAGCGGCCACAGCGAGGCCATCATCACGGCCGATCTGGAGGCTGCCGATCGGTTCTGCACCGAGGTGGACGCCGCTGCCGTGCTGGTCAATGCCTCCACCCGGTTTGTGGATGGCGAGGAGTTCGGTTTCGGCGCCGAGATCGGCATCAGCACCCAGAAGCTGCACGCTCGGGGCCCGATGGGCCTGCGCCAGCTCACCACCACCAAGTACGTGGTGCGGGGCGAGGGCCAAATTCGCGGCTAGCCGTTCACAGAGAAGCCGTGATTTCGGGGCCGGAACAGGCTGGGCGTAGCCTTCAACCATGAGCTTCTCCTTTGCCGACGTCGACTCGGTGCGCAAGGGCCTGAGCGGCGTGCAGTATCTGGCTGACGAGGGCATCGCCGGTGTGGTCTATCTGGCCGAGCGGCTACAGAAGCCGGTGCTGGTGGAGGGTCCGGCGGGCACCGGCAAGACCCAATTGGCCAAGAGCGTGGCCGAGGCCACCGGTGCCCGTCTCATCCGCCTCCAGTGCTACGAGGGCCTCGACGAGTCCAAGGCGCTGTACGAGTGGAACTACAAGAAGCAACTCCTTCGCATTCAAGCCGAGCGCCAGGGACAAGGCCCCGAGGGCGACGGCATGTGGCAGCAGATCGAGGACGATCTGTTCTCCGAGGAGTTCCTGCTCACCCGGCCGCTGCTCGAGGCCATCCGCGCCGCTGAGCCGGTGGTGCTGCTCATCGACGAGGTCGACCGGGTGGAGATCGAGACCGAGGCGCTGTTGCTGGAGATCCTGTCCGACTACCAGGTGTCCATCCCCGAGTTGGGCACGGTGGCCGCCAGCCAGATCCCACTGGTGTTCCTCACGTCCAACAACACCCGGGAGCTGTCGGAAGCCCTCAAGCGGCGGTGCCTGTTTCTGCACATCGACTATCCCGATCTCGACCGGGAGAAGGAGATCGTGCTGGCCAAGGTTCCCGGCGTGGGCGAGAGCCTGGCCGACCAAGTGGCCCGCATCGTGCGATCGGTTCGCCAGATCGAGTTGAAGAAGGCCCCGTCGGTGTCGGAGACCCTGGACTGGGCCCGCACCCTGGTGCTGCTGGGGGTGGAGCACATCGACGCCGACACTGCGGCCGAGACGGTGAACATCCTGCTCAAGTACCGCAGCGACATCGAAAAGGCGCTCAAGGAGTTCGCCTCCTCCGACGAGGAATTTGCCGCCCCGGTCGCAACGTCGTGACCCTCCTCGTCCAACGCAAGGTCACCCGCCCCTCGCGCCATCCCTCGACGCCCCTGCGCTGAGGCTGCCATGAAGGTCGAGCCCGCCACTTCGCCGCTGCTGGCGCTTCTGGCCGGGTTCATCTCCGAGCTGCGGGCCGCGGGGCTGCCGGTCAGTCTCACCGAGAACCTGGACGCCATGGAGGCCATCCAGCACATCCCCATCGAGGACCGGGATGCGTTCAAGTATGCGTTGGCCGCCACCCTGGTGAAGAACCACGCCCACTGGCGGGCATTCGAGACGGTGTTCGAGGTGTACTTCTCGCTCCGGGGAGCTGAGTACGACCTCATCGATGGCGAGTGGCCCGAAGGAATGGACCTGTCCGACTTCGTCGACGGCATGGACGGCCAGCAGCGCCGCCAAGGCGGGGGCGGCGGCGAGGCCATGTCGGCCGAGCAATTGGCCGAGATGCTGTTCCAAGCCCTGATGCGGGGCGACGACGCCCTAATGCGGGCCATCGCCCGTCAAGCGGTGCAGCGCTACGCTGGCATGGAGCCTGGTCGGCCGGTGGGCGGCACCTACTACCTGTATCGCACGCTGCGGAATCTCGATCTCGATGGCGTGCTGGAGCGTCTGATGGACCAGGCCCGCCAAGACGCCCCTGGCGATCTCACTCCGCTCGAGGAGCGGCTGGAGCGTGACGAGTTCGAGGCCCGAGTCGACCAACTCCGCAAGGAAGTGGAGGCCGAGATCCGCCGCCGTCTAGTGGCTGATCGGGGAGTGGAGGCTATGGCCAAAACGCTCCGCAAGCCCCTGCCCGAAGACGTGGACTTCATGCACGCCAGCCGGGAGGAGATGATGGCCCTGCGCCGGGCCATCTACCCGCTCACCCGCAAGCTGGCCGTGCGGCTGGCCCGCAAGCGGCGCCACGGCCGCAAGGGCCCTCTGGACTTCCGCAACACCATGCGTCACTCGCTCTCCTACGGGGGCGTGCCCGCCGAGCCCAAGTTCCGCTATCCCCGCCCGGCCAAGCCCGAGATCATGGTGGTGGCCGACGTGAGCGGGTCGGTGGCCGCCTTCGCCCGGTTCACCCTGCATCTGGTGTACGCCATCAGCAACCAGTTCTCCAAGGTGCGCTCATTCGTGTTCATCGACGGCCTCGACGAGGTGACAAGCTTCTTCGAGGGGGTGGACGACATCGGCGAAGCCGTCCACCGAGTGAACGCCGAGGCCGACGTGGTGTGGGTGGACGGCCACTCCGACTACGGCCATGCCTTCGAGGTGTTCTGGGAGCGCTACGGGAAAGACGTCGGCCCCAAGACCACGGTGATGATCCTGGGTGACGCCCGCAACAACTACCACGCCTCCCAGGCCTGGATCCTCAAGGAGATCGAGCACCGAGCCCGCAAAGTCTTCTGGCTCAACCCCGAGCCCGGCGCCTACTGGGACACCGGCGACTCCATCGTCTCCGAATACGGCGTCCACTGCGACGGCGTCTTCGAAGTCCGCAACCTCCGCCAACTCGAAGGATTCGTCGAGAACTTGGTGTAGGCCGAGGTAGGCGGCGGCTGTCCACGCAACCTCTCTCCATTCAATTGTCAAGGTGCTAGTGCGGTTTGACGGCTTTAGATTGCCGGTTTCCGGGACATCGGGGACCAGCCGCGGGGATTGCCGCTTGCCCAGTTGGTGATCTTCATCTCAAGAGCACTGGGTTTCGCTGAGGTGGTCGGTCGATAGCCGTACCGGTTTCGGGGAACGGCTCAGGCGGTGGCCTCAGGTCATATCGCCCGGTGATGGGGCACTGGGCCACTTCCCACCCGTCATCGTGAATGTTGTGGTGGCAGCGGGCGCAGACCAGCACCAAGTTGTCGAGGTTAGTCGGCCCGCCCCAGGACCAGGGTTGGATGTGGTGCGCTTGGCACCAGGCGGGGTTGGCATCGCAACCGATGCAGCCCTTGTCTCGCAGTGCCAATGCGGCCCGCTGGGCCTCAGTGGCTATCCGCCGCTTTCGGCCCAGCCAGAGTTCCTGGGTCTTGGCTCGGAACACGGCGGGCAGAATGTCGGCATCACAGGCCAACCGACGCAGCTCGCCCACCGGAATTGGAGTGCCATCGCACAGCCGGGCATTGACCAGCTCGCGATGAACGGCGTCGTAGTCGGCGATCACCAGCAATGCGGTGCGCGACGGCTGGCCTGACTTCGGTTCGAGAATCAACTCAGCCAGCGCGTCAGCCATCCGCTGCTGTGGCGTGCGGCGACTCTTCGGGTCTTCCTTGCGCCACAGTTCTCGCTCCTTGTCGGAGATGGCCAAGGCGATCCGATTGCCGGTGATGGGGTCGAATTCGCCAGACACCACGAACATGCCGTCTTCCCGGCTCTCGAACATCTGCCCTGTGCGCTTCTCGCCTTGACAGTCCAGAATCGATTGGCCGTCATCGGTTGAGAGATCCCGCTGCTGCTGGCGGAGGGTGCGGGCAAACTGGTCGTAGGGCTGGTGTCTAGCCGCTTCAGTCAAGGCGGTCTCATCAATCGGCCCCTCTGCTGAAGCTCGGGCGATCAGCCAGGCGTGCTTTTGGGGGATTTCCCCAGCTTCGAGAGCCCTCCAAGTCTCGGCCAGCCCCGACAATCTGGTTGCAGTTTCCACATCCCGCTTGGCTTCCCGCTTGGAAGCCTGAAGCTCCTCCCGGACTGCCAATTCGGCTGCGCCCACGCCATGCTGATCGCGCTCCGCGTTGATTAGCCGGATCTTCCATCCGGCCAGTCGCGCTTCAGCCCGCCGCACCGATGCCAAAGCAGCCCGTCGCATGTCGCTCGACATGTCTGCCGGGTCGAGAGCCGGCACCTCAGCGGTGACCTCAAAATCCCTGGCCACAGCCCCATAAGCCATGACGGGCACTATACCGACGACCAGTGACAGCTTGTCCTTGACCGACTGCACCATCCCCCAAGATGTTGCAGAGGAGCAGTGGTCGAATCAGGTGCCGCGCCGCCTTCAGTTTCGATCCGCTGTGGCGCAGCTGGCGGTAGGTGTCTAGCCTCCGACACCGTGAATGGCCGAGGCCCATCTCAACCTGCTTACAAGATTAAGGCATTTCTAGACGAGCACCGCAGTGCCGACGTGGTGGTCTGCACGGGGTCCGCCTCCGTCAAGGGACTGGCATGGTTGGCCAGGCAAGTCGGCAGTGGCCAACGGGTCACAATCGTCATTGGTGATATGACTGAGCAATCATTCGCAGTCGCGACAGAAGACGATCGAAGGGTCGCCGCTGCGTTCCTGCGCCGAGGCGACGTAAAGGTACATAACTGGTATCGCCAGAAGCCGGTCAAGAAGATTGCTCACGGGAAGGCAGTGGTTGCTCTTCAGGGTGGCAGGAATGAAGCGGTGGCTGCCTTGGTCGGCTCGGCAAACCTCACGGACAAAGGCCTATCCGACAACCTAGAGCTAATGGTGCGCTGTGACCCTGGCGACTTGCATGAAATCGACGCGTATATCGCCGAGGCCACAAGCCATCCACCGGCCAACGACAGGCTCATCGGGTTCATGACCAAGGACACGCCTGTGAGATTCGCAACGAAGAACAAGCCCCAGGCCGCGACTAGCAAAGGCGGCTGCCTACCAGCGTTGGCGTTTATCCCAGCTCACTTTGCCGCAAGCCTCTGGGCGCGGATCAAGCTGCTGGCTTTCGTCGAACAGGGGCAATCAACGGGTGGATTGCCCGGACACGCTGATTGATCCAGGTGGCAGCCATGGCGATTTCTGCGGCTACTTCGGTAGGCGACCCGCGGAGATTGATGGCCAGGGTGTGGAGGAGCTTCCCGGCGTGGCGGACGGTGACGGTCCGTTCGGGACGGCCCCCGTCTGTTACGCAGTAGATCAGCACTCCCTCTGGCAGATCCAAAGCGGTTGTGTACGCCAATAGCTGGTAGTAGTCGCTGGTCCGGGCCCGGGCATCGTCGGTGAGCTTGTACTTGATGTCGGCCACATAGACCTCTTGGCCCTGACTGCGGAACACCAAGTCGGGTCGGATCGGCACTTGGTTGCGAGTTGCCAAATGGGAGTTCAATGGGCTCACTACTTCGAGACGGCCCTGCAACGCCCGTCGCAGCCGCTGGGTGATGAAGTCTTCGAAGAGTTGGTTCATGTCCACCAGGAACGACGAAGCGGCGTTGTGCCCGAGCCGGTCGGCCAGAGTCAGATTCGCGAGCAGCAGTCGGGCGAGGCGCAGCGCAGGCTGATAGTGAACGTTCAAACGGGTGAACGCAATTCGGTCGAGTTCGTCAGGTTGAACGTGGACGTCGGCCACATCCTCCAGTGACACGACCTCCCGGAGCAACCTTTGACGATCCTCTGGAGCCACACCGGGAACCCTCAGTGCCAATCGGGTTGCGGCCTTCAGATAGCGGTTCTCGGCGATGTCGGAGGTGTGCTCGTCGAATCGGCACGCCACCGGCACCCGGATTCCTGCTTGGCGGAACTGCCCGGCCATGTCGATACGCCCCCGCAGCGACACCAGCCGCTCCTCGGTATGGCGGTACGAGCGAAGGAGTCCTCGGGCCAGGGTGGTCTCCAAGGTGCGTGCATAGAAGGCAATCACCGAAGGCAATAGGTTGGCGCTTATCGCGTAGTCGAAGGCCTCCTGCCGCCAAGCATTTGGGTCCAAGCCCACTTCCAGCAGCAGAAACAGGTTCTCAGGGCGGATCTTCGGGCGGATCAGCACCCGGAGATCATCGACCACCAGGGTGCCTACCATGTTCTGGGCGGTGATTGAGTAGTAACCGTGGTGAGCCTCCGGCTCTACGGTGATCGCGCCCTTTCCCACGGAGGCAAGGCGACGTGATTGGGATTCAGAGATCCGATGCGATTTCCGCTCGTACTCGTAGAGCGTGATCGTGTTGATCACTCCGCCTCGCCGTGTTGGTTTTCTTGCGATTCGTCGTCCTCGTCGGACGGCTCGGTGGTTGCGGGCTGTTCTTGGACCGCCTCCAGTTCGTCTTGACCCGAATAGCTGCGGTACCGCCGATAGACATTGTCAAACCTGAACCGCTCGATCTCCGCAGGATCGCCGAAGAACTGGTCTTCGATGAACGGTTCGATGTTGTACTCCCAAATTCGCCGCACAGCCTCGGTGTCTAAGCCGTCCTTCATGAAGTGACTTGGCCCGACAAGCAAGTCGTCCCCACCTAATACATCTTTGAGTTCGTCGTTGACTTGTGCCACAAACTCGCCCACCCACGCAGGTTCATCGTTCGCCTCGAGCCAGCGATCCAACAGCCCCGCTATTGGCTTGCGGTTCGGGAAAAACGGGATGAAGTGGAACCGGCGGCGCAGGGCGGCATCCACAAGGGCAATCGAGCGGTCTGCCGTGTTCATGGTGCCGATGAACCAGAGGTTGCCCGGCAACGCGAACTCTTCCTCGGGCCGGTACAGGGTTTGGATGCTCTCGTCCCGGTACTCCAGCAAGAACAGCAACTCGCCCAGCACCTTGGGAAGATTGGCCCGGTTGATCTCATCGATGATCATCACATGCTGACGAGCAGGGGATTCCTCGGCCCGTTCAGCCATAAGCGCAAGGGGGCCCGGGGTGAGTCGATAAGTCATGTCGCCTTCTTCGGCTTCGGGCCGGTATCCCTCAAAGAAGTCTTCGTAGGAACTAGACGGGTGAAACTGCACCAACGCCCGACGGCTCGGGTCAGCGGTGAGGGCTTCGGCCAACTTGCGAGCCAAGTAGGTCTTCCCCGTCCCCGGCGGCCCATAGAAGATCACCTGCCCCTTGTCCTCCAGCAGGGCCACCGCATCGTCCAAGAACTCCCGTTGAATCAACAGCTCCGCAGCCAGATCCTCCATCAGGTCGGTTTCGCCCTCTGAGTCAGACTCCCCAGTCCCTGGTACTCCGTTCTCTGGCTCTTCAGGTCGACGGAGCACCCACCAGAAAAAATCCGACTGAGCCAATGTGTCCCCGGGAAAGAACGGCTCGGTTAGCTCGTTGAGAATCCGTGCGGACTCATATTGCCTCTCGGCCCGGGAACCGCTTGGCTCTTCGATGTTGAGACGATTGAGAACTGCCTGCTTGCCGTTATCGTCCCAATACTTGTAGATACTCCCGTAACGTTCTGGGTGGGAGATCCACAGAAACTTCATGACCAGGGATTCGCCCAATCCTGTAAACCGCATTTCGTCATCTTCAAGAACTCGGCGAATACGCTCTACATCGGGATCTGTCCCCCAGCACAAGTAGCGAACGATCTCTAGAAATCTGCGGATTTCAGACTCGTCCGCATCCTTGAGTGCTGTATTCAAGGTACCCATCGCCCCTGCGCCGCCAGCCTCCTTCGTAGTCCAAATGCGGCGGATTTCTGGCCAGTCGTCTATCGAAATCCTTTCAGGAGCCAGCAGCTCGGCGAAGCGCTCGCGCTGCGCTACTGCGTCTTTGTGCCATTGGTTCGGGTAATCGGTTTCAGCTAACCACTTCTCCACTAGCGGCTTGAGGAAATGATCGTCAGGAACCTCCCGCGGGCCGGGCGGCGAGTCAGTGGCGAGGGTCAACATCTCATCGAACAACGGCCTCAGCTGCCTAGCCGTCTCAACAACCGTGGCCGCCAAGTCGAGGTCTGCAAAGTTCTCCCGGTCCAACCACCGTCCGTAGACAATTTCCCCGCCGTGTGCGCCTAACAGGCCAACATCGTCGCCGATGGGGGTGTTGGCATTTCCGAGCACGCGACAGCCCGGATAATCGGCCCGGTCGAGGACCTCGGCGATTTTCTTCCTCCAGCCCTTGGTTCTGACCCCGGGCCGCAAGCCCACCGCTGCGCCCTGAGGAACTGTCCAAACCCGCAGATTGAGGTCATTCGCATGTGAACTTTGGACTCGCCAGTCCACCCAGACGTCAGATCTTGGATTGCCCTGCTTGAGGTGTACCGAGGGTTTGCCAACGGTGACTGCACGTCCGAGTGCCTCTTCGACATCATTGGCAAGCCGTTTGCCCCAAAAGCTGGCGACGCTCACCAAGGCGCGGGCGTTGCGCCCCAAGTCCTCTTCTGTCGCCAACTCGGCCTCCAAACCGAACGAAGCGCGATCAGCCAGCACCTCGTCAAGAAATACAGGCCCTTGGCTCTGCCACCAAGAGGCAGTCTTCTCGAACTCGACGGGATCATCAGTGAGCTCCCTTATGCATTTCAGGAAGAACCCGTACTTTTCTGCTTGGTCTTCGGGCAGGCTTTCCCCGGTGGAGTATTCAATGTAGGAGGTGCCGCTCGTCCAAATCACCGGCCAGCGCTGATGATTGGCGAGTCCCCAGAAATACGAGCACAGAAATGGGACATGCCCAGGTGCCGGGTGGCTGCCGACCTTGATCTCTTCCACGTAGGCGACCAGGGTGGCGATTTTGCTGACAGCATCCCGTTCGGAGCCCGGTTCGCTGAGCGATTCGGCCAGTAACATGGCTAACCGTTCGGGATCGTCAGAATGTTTAGCCAACTGGTTCAACATCATTTGGCCGCTGTGCCCGTTGAAAGCAAGCGTGCCGGGCTTCACCGCCCACTTGCGAATTTCCCCGATGAAGGCATCCAAGCCGCCCGATCGCCGAAGGCCCACCAGCAACTCCAAAGCCTCCGCGGCGCTGGCATCAAACCCTGCGTAGTTGCTGTCAATCTGGCTGAGCCCTACCTCATCCGCCAAGAATCGCCTTCGATGCGCTTCATACCAGCGCTTGCGGAGTTGCCGTTCCCTGTCTGAAACTTCTATTTCTGCCATCGCTGACAATCTATCCCCTGCCTGTGACAGCTTGCCCCCGACGGCAGAATGCCTACTCGGTGGCTTTGGGGTGGCCGGGGTGGACGGCGGTCACCCAGATGGTTTTCTTGTCGTCGTCGATGCAGTACCAGATGCGGGCACCGGCGGTGACCTCGTATTGCCACTGGGGCATCTCGATGCCATTGACTACTGCCGTGGCCAAGTCGTCCTTTAGCGACTTTTGGCGCCTATCCCAACGACGAGGATCGGCGGTGATGAGCTCCCATGCCGCTCGGACATTGTTGGGGACAGAGGCGCTGACCTGTTCCCAGGACTTGGCTGCTGCATTGTTGTCGAAGCGGCAGTCCCATCCGCCCTTGCGCGGCGGTGGGGCGACTCGGTCCCGGCGTCGGGGCATCAGTCAGCGGCAGGGGGAGGAAGGACGGGTCCGCCGTGGGTGATGGTGAAGGGACCGGAGAGCAGGGCGGTGAGTTCGGGGTCGCTGAGTATTTCGGCCGTATTCTGCCAAGAGTCGATGGTGAGATCGACTAGTTCAAAGCTCTCGACGCTGGCCGAGGCCAGAATGGTCCGCGTCAGATCCTCGGCGAATTCGCGACGGCCATCGGCAGAGAGGAATTCGACCCATGGGAAGGCGTCCTCAATGGCATCTTCCATTGCTCCGGGAGAATCCGCAGAAATTTTGCAGAGAAGGCGGGCCAGACATTCGATGGTCTTAGCCCGGCTTGTGTCGCGGGCGGCGAGGCTGAGGTAAAGATCGGGGGCATTGCGCCGGCGCAGCACCACGTCGTGCTGGGAAAGGTCGGCCGTCACCTCTTTCGGCTGTCGGAGGAATTCGGAGAAGGTGCGCTCGATAACCTGCATCGAGTCAGAATATCTGAACTAATTCAGATATCAAGCCAGTATCGGCAACCTAGCTCTCGTGATGGGCCCCAGGTAGGAGGTGGGGCTCAGCTGCGGGTGGCGGTCACCACGTTCTCTAGGACTTCGCTGTCGCCGGTGCGGACGTACCATTCCCAGGCGGTGCCGTCGGGGCCGGCTATCCAAGTCTCGGTCTTCTCGGCAAAGCAGCACTGGGTGTCGTCCACTCCCGAAGTGGCTAGGCCCGATTCGCTGATTCGGCGTTCAGCGTCGAGCACCTCTTCGGTGGTCTCCACCTCCACCCCAAGATGGTTGATCGTGCCGCCAGCGCCGTTGCAGCACCCTTCTTCGTCGGCCGCCCCGCTGCCGGCCTCGAACAGCACCAGCTTGAGCGGCGGTTCATCGATGGCGAAGTTGGCGTACCCCGGTCGCCGTCGGGCGGGCTCCACCCCGAAGAGGCGGGAGTAGAAGTCCACCGCCTCTTCCAGATCGGACACGTTCAACGCCAGCTGCAACCTCATTGGGCCTCCTCTTGAACCATCTTCTCATAGCCGACAACACGAGTCGCCTGCGTCATGCTCTACAACCCGGCGGGAGAGCGAACTATTTCACTGCCACCGGCAAGTGCTTGAGGCTGTTGAAATGGGTGGTGCGAAGCCTCGACTCAGGACCGGTCCGCTCCATGCGTCCTAGGTAGGGGACCAGGGCCGAGAAGTAGGCCCGGGCCTCGGTCTTGGCCAGGTTGGCGCCCAAGCAGTAGTGGGGACCCCCGGAGCCGAGCGACAGGTGGTGGCTGGCGTCTCTGCGGATGTCGAAGACGTCGGGGTTGTCGAACACCTCGGGATCGCGATTAGCCGAGGTCATCCAGAGGTCAACGATCTGCCCGGACTCGAAGCTGACCCCGCTTTCGTGCTCCGTCGGAGCGGTCACCCGTCGCTGGTGGTGCATGACCGGGGTCACCACCCGCAGCATCTCGTCGATGGCCCCGTCCAGCAGCGACTCATCGGCGGCCAGCGCCGTGGCCTGGTCGGGGTGGTCCAACAGCAGCATCAGCCCGCTGCTCAGCAGGTTGCGGGTGGTCTCAGTGCTGCCGGTGACCAAGAGCTGCCACCATCCGCCCAACTCCTCATCGGTGAGCCGCCGTCCTTCGTATTCGGCGTGGACGAGGCTGCTGAACACGTCGTCGCCGGGCTCGCCCTTCCGGCGGGCGATGTGGGCTTGGCCGTATTTGGCGAAGTTGGCCATGGCCGCCCGGGCGTCGTCCATCGTTGGGCACATCTCGGGGTCGAAAGCCCCGATGGCGGTGTTGGTCCAGGCCAAGATGTCGTTCCGGTCGGACACCGGGATGCCCAGCATCTCACCCGTCACCTGGAGGGGCAGCTGGGCGGCTAGCAACTCGGCGGCGTCGCCCCCACCCTCGGCTATGAACTTGTCGACTAGCTCACCCGCGATGCGGTGGGCGCTTTCCTCCAGTCGACGGATGGCGCGGGGAGTGAATCCCCGATTCACCAACAGACGCAGCGCGGTGTGGTCCGGAGGGTCGAACTCCAGCAAGGTGATGGCCCCTTGGCCGCGGTGCTCGCCCTCGCCCCCTGAAACAGCCAGCTGGGAGGAGGAGAATTGCCGCCAGTCCCGGTTGAACTCCCGCACGTATTGGTAGCTGGTGACCACATAGCGCCCTCCGCCCCGCCGGTGGGGGAGCCAGTGCACCGGTTCCTCTTCCCGGAGTTGGGCCAACAACCCCAGCGGCAGCCCCGCGACAAACGTATCGGGATCGTCCAGCGACGCCGCGTCAATCATGGGCGCAGAACTCTAGGCGGTTGCCAAACGGGTCGTAAACGTAGACACGCTCAGTCCCATCGGCTGTGTCGTTGACCACTTCATATTCCTGAGATCGGGCGGCGTCGGCCAATTCACCCAGATCGGTGGCCTGGAAAGCCACATGCGCCTTTCGGGCCGGTCGGAAGTCTGGGTCGGCTCCCAGGTGCAACTGCCCGCACGTCCCCTCCGGCAGTTCGAACCAGCATCCGCCCCGCTTGGCCAGCTCGGGCGGCTTGGCGACTTCAACCAACCCCAGCAGCCCGCCATAGAACGCCCGAGCCTTGTCTTCTCCGCCAACCGGGATGGCGACCTGCACATGAAGGATTGACCTGATCAGCGGTTTTGTGACTTCGTTCACAGCTCAGTCTTCGAGGGGGATGTTGTGGTGAGCGATGTATTCGGCGAACTGGTCGCGGATGGCGGACTCGTCGAGTCCGAGAGCAATAGGGTCGTAGACGTGCTTGCCGAACTTGTCCTTGGGCTTATCGGCCAGATAGGCGGGGATGGCGGTGGCCAGCTCGTCGGAGAACTCCAGGCCCAATCGGTCGTACACGGCCTGTAACGCGGTCACCGGCTCGCTCACCAGATCCCGGAACAAGAGATCGGCAATCTGGTTGTCGGGAACCTCTCCCGAGGCCCGCTGGCGCATAACCATGTCCATCATCATCTGGTAGATGAACAGCATCACCGGGCCATTCTCACTCGGGGCTACCGAATCAGTTCGCATCCAGTGGAGGGTGGTGGTGAGGTTGGCCACCGAGCCCAAGAACCTGACCGGGTCGCGATGGGTCAGGATCACCCGGGCATCGGGGTAGGCGGCAAAAAGGTCGGTAAGCGTTCCCATGTGGGCTGGCGACTTCAACAGGAACTGGGCCGGCGCTCCGTCGACGTGCTGCAAAGTCTGTAGGAAGTTCTTGTGCCATCGGTACACCGCGCCGAAATCAAGAGGGGCACCCCGTTCGGCAAGATCGCCGATGGCGTGCATCATCGGCCAGTGCCAGCTGCGGAACTCGGGCTGGCAGAAGTGGATGCACTCCACTGGCAGGTCGCTGCGCAGCTCGTGCATCGTCATGAACTCGGGCTGGATGTCGGCCCAGAACTCCTGTTCCGGCTCACTGCACAGCAGCGGGTCGGCCCCCGTCTCCGGCAGCGTTCCCAGTGGGAAGTGGGCCTCGTATCCCCGCACGCCTCGCAAGTTGGGGTCCAGCGCCAAAAGCTCCAGCAGGATGGTGGTCCCAGTGCGGGGCGGTCCGGAGACGAAAACCGGCGCGGCGACATCGGCCGCGAGGGCATCGGGGTTGGCCTTCCAATAGTCCACCATCCGCAGCCGGTTCTGCAGGTTTCGAACAATCTCTCCCCGGGCACTGAGCCGCCCCACCACATTCAGCTGGGCGTCTTCATTTAGTGCATCGCACAACGCCCGGTAGCCGGCCTCCCAGCCCGGTTCGTCGCCGAAGTCCGACAGGCCTACCGATTCGACTGCTATCGCCAGCATCTCGTCGGCGTCCAGGTTCACCAGCCGGGCCGGATCTCCTACCGCCGTCCCAAACAAGTTCATGCGCCGTACCCAGTCAGGTCGCGGCAAGTGTTCGTAGTGCCCCATCTTTGCTTCCTCGCTTGGTTCTGCTGTCAAGCGTGTCGTTCTTGGGCTGTTGCGCCCAAACCGAGTTCTTGAATCGACTGCTCCCGCATCAGGTACTTCTGGATCTTGCCGGTGATGGTCATGGGGAACTCGTCAGTGAACTTGATGTAGCGGGGGATTTTGTAGTGGGCGATCTGCCCTTGGCAGAACGCCTTGATGTCGTCGGCGTCCAGTGCAGCCCCATCCCGCAGTTGCACCCAGGCCATGATCTCCTCGCCGTATCGGGCATCGGGCACCCCGATCACCTGCACCTCTACTACGTCGGGATGGCGGTAGAGGTACTCCTCGATTTCGCGGGGATAGACGTTCTCGCCGCCCCGGATGATCATGTCTTTGATGCGCCCGACGATGTTGATGTAGCCGTCGTCGTCCATGGTGGCGAGGTCGCCGGTATGCATCCAGCCTTCGTCGTCGATGGCCTCGGCGGTGCGGGCTTCATCGTCCCAGTAGCCCAGCATCACCGAGTAGCCCCGGGTCATGAGCTCTCCGGCTTGGCCCCGGGGAACAGTGTCGCCGGACTCAGGATCGGCAATGCGGACTTCCACGTGGGGATGGGTCCGGCCCACGGTGGCAACTCGCTTGTCGAGCGAGTCGTCGGCGGAGGTCTGGGTGGAGACAGGGGAGGTCTCGGTCATGCCGTAGGCGATGGTCACCTGGTTCATATTCATCCGGTCCACCACCTGCTTCATCACCTCCACCGGGCATGGCGAGCCAGCCATAATCCCGGTGCGCAGCGATGACAGGTCGTAGTTGTCGAGGTCGGGCTCGCCCAGTTCGGCGATGAACATGGTCGGCACCCCGTACAAGCTGGTGCAACGCTCCTGCTCGCAGGCCCGCAAGGCGGCCGCGGCGTCGAATCCCGCGGAGGGGACCACCATGGCCGCCCCGTGGGTGGTGCAGGCCAAATTGCCCAGCACCATGCCGAAGCAGTGGTAGAACGGCACCGGAATGCACACCCGGTCGGCGGGGGTGTAGCCGCAGGCCTCACCCACGAAAAAGCCGTTGTTCAATATGTTGCGGTGGCTGAGCGTGGCCCCCTTGGGAAACCCGGTGGTCCCGCTGGTGTACTGGATATTGATCGGATCATCCGGTCGCAGTCCCGCGGCTCGCTTCACCAGCCGATCAGAAGAAACCGCGGCCCCACCGGCCAGAAGCTCATCCCAATCCGAAGTCTGGAGGTACACCGCCTGCCGGGCCGGCACCCGGTCCCACACCTCCTCGACCATGCCCCGGTAGTCGCTGTGGGAGAACGACTCCGCAGCCACCAGCACGCTGATGCCAGACTGGTTGAGCACGTATTCCAGCTCGGCCGTCCGGTAAGCCGGGTTGATGGTGACCAAGATCGCGCCTATTTGGGCCGTGGCGTATTGCACCAATACCCACTCCGCACAGTTTGGACTCCAGATCCCTACCCGGTCGCCCACTTGCACGTCCAGCGCTAACAGCCCAGGGGCCACCTCGTCGACCGCGTCTGCAAACTCCCGGTAGGTGTAGCGAAGCCCTTGTTCGACAGACACCAGCGCGTCCCGATCGCCATGGGCGGCCACTGTCCGGGCCAGATTCTCCGAAATGGTCTCGTCGAGCAGGGGGATGTCAGTGGGCCCTGACGCCGATGACAGCACTGCCCCTTCCACGTCGGAACGCCGCCTTAGTCGTGGCTGGTAACGCCGCCGTCGACGATGAGGATGGTGCCGGTCACGAATCCGGCCTCGTCGGACATGAGGAAGCGGACGGCCTTTGCGATGTCAGCGGGGGTGCCCACCCGGCCGAGCGGGGCCTTTTCCACACAGGCGGCCTTGCTTGGGGGGTCGTCCATCATCACGGCGGTCATCGGCGTCTCGATGTAGCCGGGGCCCGCGGCGTTCACCCGGATGCCGTCGGGGCCGAGGTAGTTGGCCAGCGACTTTGTCAGTCCCACCACGCCATGCTTGGAGGCGGTGTACGACGGAATTGTCGGGCTGCCCACCACCGACATGATGGACCCGATTCCCACGATGGCCGATCCTTCATGGCTGCGGAGGTCGGCCAGTAGGGCTTGGGCCACAAATACCTCGGCCCGCAGGTTCACCCCGATCACCGAGTCCCAGATCTCCTCGGTGAGGTGGTCGATGTCCATGGAGGTCACGATCCCCGCGGCGTGGACCAACCCGCCGATGGTGCCCAACTCCCCTCGGGCGGAGACCACTGCCTCATCAATCGCGGTTCGGTCGGTCACGTCTAGCCCGACCGAGTGGGTCACCACTCCGCAGTCGGCGGCAATCGAGGCCGCTGTCTCGGCCGCGCCGTCGCCGTTGAGGTCCCACAGCGACACCGGTCGCCCCACCTCGGCCAAGGCGCGAGCGCAAGCCCGTCCAATCCCCGACGCTCCTCCCGTGACCACCACACCGGTGGTCGGTGACATCTCCAATGCAGACATGGCGGCCACCCTATGCGGTGGCAGGCGAGAGGATGACTTCGATCGACAGGCTGAGAGCGCCTAGTCGTGCAGGCCGCACTCGGTCTTGTCGGTGCCGGCCCAGCGGCCGGAGCGGGGGTCGTCGCCGGGGGCCACGGGCTTGGTACAGGGCATGCAGCCGATGGAGGGGTAGCCCCGCTCCAACAGGGGGTTGAACGGTACCCGGTGCTCGGCCATGTAGTCGGCCACCTGCTCGTCGGTCCAGGTGGCGATGGGGTTCAGTTTCACCAGACCCCTCAGGTCGCGCACCACGATGGGGGCCGATGCCCGAGTTACTGCCTCAACCCGGCGAAGACCGCTCATCCAGGCCGCCTTGCCGGCCAGCGCTCGGTCGAGCTGGCCCGCTTTGACCGCTGAGCAGCAGTTCTCCGGATCCATGTTCCACAGTTCGGGGTCGTGGCGGGCCACCGTCATCAGCCGCAGGTTCAGGCCGTAGTGGCGTCGCACCCGCTCCACCGTCTCCAGCGTCTCGGGGAAGTGGAACCCGGTGTCGATGAACACCACCTCGATGGCTGGGTCCACCTTCACGGCCAAATCAATCAGCACCGCGTCGGTCATCGACGCGGCCAGGGCCAGGTGGGGTGAGAAGTTGTCCACTCCCCACTGGATGACCTTCTCCGCGGGCAGCCCCTCGAACTCCTCGTTGAGAGCGGCCAGTTCTTCGTCGGTGAACGACGGTACGGTCAGGTTGCGCATTCGGAATTGCCGATCGGGATGACGGTTGCCGCGGGCCTCAGGTTGCGCATTCAGAATCGCCGATCACCGCTTCGTAGGGACCGGTCTCGTCGTAGTCGACGTAGAACTCGGGTCCATCGTCGGGCAAGGGGAACTCGTCCAAGTCGGTCAGCGTCTTGCCGACCTCCCTCGATCCGCCCTTGCGCTCCAGCCAGTGGCGGAACTCTTCGCCGGCCTCCCGTTCGGCGGTGAACTGGCGCACCACCCGCACCACCGCTTCTGGGGCATTGCGGGCCGGCAGACGCAGGGCCTTGGTACCAAAGTGGATCTGGGAGTCGCCCACATAGCCGCCGAGAAGCATCTGGTAGCCCGGTGCCGACCGCCCGTGCGCTCGGCGCTCGGCACCGAAGAAGCCGATGTCGGAGGCGTGGTGCTGGCCGCACGAATTGGTGCAGCCCGAGATGTTTATTCGCAAACCGCCCACCTCGGCGAGGCCTTCCTCGTCCAAGCGGTTGCCGATGGCGTCGGCCAAACCCCGGGACTGGGTCACGGCCAGGTTGCAGGTGTCGGCGCCGGGGCAGGCCACAACATCGCTCAACAGCTCCGCGCCGGGCTCGGCCATGCCGATAGACGACAAGGCCTCGAACAGCCGGGGAAGCTGGTGCTCGGCCAAGTCGCGGAAGACGATGTTCTGGCGGTTGGTGATCCGGCACTCCGCGCCCAGTTCCCGCTGGATGTCGGCCAGAGAGTCGAATTGGTCGGCGGTGATGTCGCCCAGACGGGCCCAGGCATAGGCCGAGACCGTGCCCTTGGCCGCGCCCCGCACCACGTTGGCCTGCTCCCACCGTTCGTACGGCGCCCGGCCGCCAATGGAGACCGCCACCCCTTGACCCACCGGTGTGACCTCGATTTCAGCGTGGCGCCCAGCAGGAGCGTCGCCGTGGATCTTCACCAAATCGGGGATGCCGCCGGGCCAACTGGAGGAGGCCAGCAAGAACTTGCGTTCCCGGAAAATGCGGCGCTGGAGCTCCTCGAAGCCCAACTTCTCCACCAGCCACTTCATTCGTGCCCGGAGCTTGTTGTCCCGATAGCCGTCGTGGTCGAACACCCGCAGGCAGGCCTCGATGGTGGGAAGCAGGTCCTCGCGGGAGGTGAAGTCTTCCAGGGCCAGCGCCGGATGGGGGTTGGCCCCCAGGCCGCCGGCCACGAACACCCGGAACCCAGCCTCCACGCCACCGTCCACCTCGCGGGTGGCGGCGATTACGCCCACGTCGTTGAACATGGCCTGACCGCAGTCGGTGGCGCACCCCGAGAAGTTGATCTTGAACTTGCGGGGCAGGCGCTGGGCGTAGGGATGGCGCAAGAAGTGCAGTGCGGTAGCCCTGGCCCAGGCGGTGATGTCGAGCACCTCATGGGGGCAGGCGCCGGCCAGATGGCAGCCCTGCACGTTGCGGACGGTGTCGCCGCAGGCCTCCCGGGTGGTGAGCCCCACCGAGGCCAGGGTTCGCATCACGTCGGGAACGTCGTCGATCTGCACATAGTGGAATTGGATGTTCTGGCGAGTGGTGATGTGGCCCCAGCCTCGGGAATAGGTCCGGGCGATGTGGGCCAAAGCCTCGAAGTGTTCGGGGTGGGCGATGCCAGCGGGGATCTTGACCCGCACCATCTGGTTGGTCCCGCCCTGGCGCTGTCCATAGATGCCGTTGTTCAGGCGGAACACCCGCATCACGTCCTCTGGTATCTCACCGGCCTTGTAGCGAGCCAGCATCCGCTCGAACTTGTCGATGTCGGCTTGCTGAGCGGGGTCGATTACCGCGGTGTTGTCGATTTGGACCGTGACCATCGGACCTTCTTCGGGGTGTTGGGGATCGGGGTTCAGGCAACCACTAAATCGGACTACTTTGATCCGATTAGTTGTTTATCAGGATAGCGACCTGAAATCAAATTCCGAGTGTTTTGGTCCGAATAATCCGAAAACAGGATTGTCGCAGCGTCAGACGCTGAGCCGCTCGGCGACCCGGAAGGCCAATTCCAGGCTCTGGGTGCCGTTGAGGCGGGGATCGCACATGGTCTCGTAGCGGCGCTCCAAATCGTCGTCGCTGATGGCCTCGGCGCCGCCCACGCATTCGGTGACATCGTCGCCGGTGATCTCCACGTGGATGCCTCCGGGCCAGGTGTCGGCCTCGGCGTGAGCCGTGAAATAGCGGTCGATCTCGGCCATCACGTCGTCGAAGTGGCGGGTCTTTCGCCCGCCGGCGGTGGTGTAGGTGTTGCCGTGCATGGGGTCGCACTCCCAAACAACCGGATGGCTGGCATCGCGCACGGCGGCTAGCAGAGGCGGCAGCGCATCGGACACCTTGTCGGCGCCCATGCGACTGATGAGGGTGAGCCGGCCGGGAATTCGGTCGGGATTGAGGATCTGGCAAAGCTCGAGTACATCTGCGGGGGTGGTGGTTGGTCCCAGCTTGCAGCCCAACGGGTTCTTGATGCCCCGCATAAACTCCACGTGGGCCCCGTCGAGCTGGCGGGTGCGCTCGCCGATCCACAACATGTGGGCCGAGCAGTCGTACCACTGGCCGGTAATGGAGTCTTGGCGGGTGAGGGCCTGTTCGTAGTCGAGCACCAGCGCCTCGTGGCTAGTGAAGAAGTCCACCTGGTGCAATTCAGGGGCGTCGGTGGAGATTCCACAGGCGGCCATGAATCGCAAAGCGGCTTCAATGCCGTCGGCCACCCGCTCATAGCGTCGTCCCTCTGGGCTGGCGGCGATGAACTCCTGATTCCACACGTGGACTTGGCGGAGATCGGCGTAACCCCCCTTGGTGAATGCCCGTAGCAGGTTGAGTGTGGACGCCGACTGGTGGTAGGCCCGCACTAGGCGTTCAGGATCGGCGACGCGCGAGTGTTCGGAAAAGCTGATGTCGTTGACCATGTGGCCCCGGAAGGAGGGGAGTTCCACATCGTCGACCACCTCGGTGGACGATGACCGGGGTTTGGCGAATTGGCCGGCAATCCGGCCAATCTTCACCGTGGGCACCCCGGCCGAGAAAGCCAGCACCACCGCCATTTGGAGGATGACCTTGAGCTTGTCTCGGATGCTGTCGGCGGTCACACCGTCGAAGGACTCGGCGCAGTCTCCGGCCTGGAGAACGAATGCCCGGCCCGCGGCGGCCTCCGCGAGCTGATCTTGGAGCTGGCGGGCTTCACCGGCGAAAACCAGCGGAGGCAGTTCGCCCAGCGTCTTGAGTACCTGATCCAGCGTGGCCTGGTCGGGCCATTGCGGTTGCTGGGCTGCCGGCCGGTCATGCCAAGACGCGGGATTCCAGGCAACCGGAGGCGTGCTGGCCGCTTCGACTGGGGCCGAACTCATGGCAAAATGGTCGCCTGTCGTCGACTATGAGGCAAAACCAATTACTGGCGGGAGGCTACGCGGCGTCGATATCCAGCAGTTCGGCCCGAGCCCGGACCGAGTCCAGCGATCGGCCGATGATGCGTCGGATGGCCTCTGAGGTCAGCCCCAGCGCTTCGCCGATCTCCCGGTAGCTGTGCTTTTCCCCGTCAATGAGCCCGTAGCGCATTTCCACTGCGAACCGGGCCCTTTCGTCCAGATCGCTGAGCAGCCCAGCTAGCGTGGCCGACTGGTCGGCGGCCATGGTCAGATCTTCTGGTCCGGGGCTGGCATCGGGCTGGAGATCTACCAGTTCGCTGTTGTTGTCGTCTCCCACCGTGGTATTCAACGATGTGAGCGAGGTGAGCCGGTGCAGCAGGGCGTGCTCGGAGTCCAACTCTTCGCCGCCCCCGGTGGCTTGGCGCACCGCAGCCCTCAGACTGGCGGCCCGCTCGCCGGGAAGCCGGATCAGGTTGGCCTTTTGGTCCAGCGCCCGACCGATGGACTGGCGGATCCAGAAGGTGGCGTAGGTGGAGAACTTGAATCCCTTGCGCCAGTCGAACTTCTCCACCGCTCGGTCCAAACCCAAATTGCCCTCCTGCACCAAATCCAGCAGTTCCATGCCGGTGGGCAGGGGGTATTTCTTGGCCACGCTGACCACCAGGCGAAGGTTGGCTCGAATGAAGCGCTCCTTGGCTTTGGCAGCTTCTCGTACTTGGGTATGCAGCCGGGGGCTGCGTTCTCCGGCGTCCAACCGGGCTTGGGCCTCGCGGCCTCGCTCGATTGTCTGAGCAAGTCGTACTTCGTCTTCTTTGGTGAGGAGCGGCACCAAGCCGATTGCGTTGAGATACTGGCCTGTTGAATCGTCCATTTGTCCCTGTCTTGTTGTCTTCGTGATCTGCAACCAATCCGCGCTCTGATTTGTTCCCGGTTGCCTTTCACTTTGACTCGCGAAATTACCGTTGGGTTGCGTTGAATCCCGCACGATTTTCTTGGATGGCGGCGGTGTCACGGGTGGCAAGGATGCCGGCACTTTGTTTCGTACACTGCCGACAGTGAGTCGCATCGGCATTTTCGGGGGCACGTTCGACCCAATCCACGTCGGCCATCTCGCAGTGGCTGGCTGGGTGCGGGCGGAGTTGGACCTCGACCGGGTGGAGTTGGTGGTGGCCAACGAACCCTGGCAGAAGCTGGATCGGCCACAGCTCAGCCCCGCACAGGATCGACTGGCCATGGTGCAAGCGGCCGTGGATGGGATCGAAGGGGTGGTGGCCTCATCGGTGGAGATAGATCGCGGCGGCCTGACCTACACCGTGGACACTTTGGAGGCATTCCGGGCCGACAACCCCGAGAGTTCGCTCTTCCTCATCACGGGCAGCGATGCCGCTGGCGGACTGGATACCTGGCGCCGATTGGAGGAGATCGCCGCGATGGCTGAAGTGGTCGTGGTGGACCGGCCCGGTGCGATGGGAGATCGCCCGCCTGTGGCCCACATGGTGGTGGACTGCCCGCTGGTTGACCTGTCCAGTACCCAGGTGCGGGAGTGGGCTGACGCTGGCCAGCCGCTTGACGGCTTGGTCCCTCCCGCTGCGCTGGCCTACTGCCGCCAAAAGAGGCTGTATGGGTGATTCCACACCAGGCGCCGGTGGCGCAGCGCCGAGGAAGGGATCGCCACGCTGGTGGCGCTGGGGCTGGCCGCTGCTGGTGTTGGGTCTAGCCGCCGCGGTGCCGCTGCTGGTGTGGCTGGGGTGGTCGGCCATTTCCGGCAGCAGCGACGGTACGGAGGTGAGCACCCCGGCCAATCCCGACGCCCCCGGGTACGAGGCATTTGTAGACCCGACGCCCACGCTGCTGTTGATCCACGCCAACGGCGACCGTCTCCACGGGGTCACACTGCTGGCGCTGACTGACCCCGGAGTCGAGGGGGCGGTTCTGTTCATTCCCTCTGAGACGTTGACCTCTGGAGGGTCGATTAGCGAACGCTGGGTCGAGTCGGCCAGCGCGGGAGTAGCCGACTCAATTGCCGAGTTGTTGGATGTCCGCCCCGGCGAGACGCAGGTGGTGGACGATGGCAGCTGGGCGGCGTTGGTGTCGGCGGTGGAGCCTATTGCCTTCATCAGTGCTGTTCCGCTCGTTGGCCCTGACGGGGAGACCCGGTTCGGGGCCGGACTGGTGAACTTGGCCGCGGCCGATGTCGGGCCTTATTTGGCAGGGCGCAGTCCGGGCGAGTCGCCGTTCGAAGCCTTGTCTCGTCACCTGTCGTTCTGGGGGGGTTGGCTGAGGCAGGTGGGGGACTCGACCGCGCCCAACGTTATTCCTGGCGAGACTGACCGAGGGATGGGCCGATTCGGGCGGGCCCTCGCTGCGGGGGAGGTGTTCATGAGCACGATCATTGGGGGGGTCGATGACAGTGGAGTAGTGGTAGTAGATCCGGAGAGGGTTGGCCGGCAGGTGAGGGAAGTCATCCCGTTTCCCATCTCGGCTTCGAGCGGGAGCTTGCCCAGAGTTCGGTTGCTCAATGGCGTTGGAGACCTTGAGCTCACCAAAACTGCGGCCCGAGAGCTCAGCCGGGCCGGTGCGCAGATCACGCGGATCGGAAATGCCGCGGAGTTCGGATGGGAAACCACCAAAGTCGCCTATCACGATGTTGGCTTCGCCGCCCACGCCGAGGCTTACCGAGACGCCTTGGGCACCGGATCGGCCATCGCCGAAGAGCTGCCCAATGCCTCCGCTGACATCACGGTGACCTTCGGCGCAGATTTCTCCCATCTGATGACCGGAGATGGTTAGAGTGAGAGCGTGATGCCCGCATGAGCGCCATACCCGTCTCACGACCATTGCGGATGATGACGTGATCGCCACATGAGCGTCAGCACCGCTGACGCAACGGTCGTGTGGGATTGGGTAAAGGCCGCAGCGGACGCGGCAGAAGATGGCCCCGGGTTTGACACCGTCATCATCGATGTGGGCGACGTGCTGGTCATCACCGATCACTTTGTGATCACCAGTGGGCCGAATACTCGGGCGGTTAGGGCACTGACCGAGCGGATCGAAGAAGCAGTGGATCTCTGTGGCGGTCCCAAGCCCATCTGCATCGAGGGCCTCACTGACCACGAGTGGGTGCTGATGGACTACGGCGACTTCGTAGTTCACATCTTCTCTTCGTCAGCCCGGGACTACTACGCCCTCGATCTCCTCTGGAAAGACTGCCCCACCCTGGCCGCAAACCCGTTGCCGACCTAGACACAGGCCGGTACAGTGGCCACGGGTCCCCGATCCGGCGGTGGTCAGAGCATTTCGTTCCGTCGCTGGCCGGGGACCCGCGGCGCACCGCTACCGTGGCCCCGATGGAAGGCGCCCCGTGGTAGAGCCGGTTGAGCGCCGCTCCTGGCTGGCGCTGGGGGCGGCCACTGCGGCGGCGTTCATGGTGGTGGTGGACGTTTCCATCGTCAACGTGGCCTTCCCGTCGATCCAGAGATCACTGGATGCCTCCAACGCCGCGCTGTCATGGATCGTGAGCGGTTACTCCATCACGGTGGGGTCGTTCCTGCTGCTGTCGGGGCGGCTGGCCGACCGCCAGGGCCGGCGCAAGATGTTCAATCTCGGTTTGGTGATCTTCGCCGTCGGCTCGCTGCTCAGCGGAGTGGCCCCCCGAGTGGAGATTCTGATCGCCGCCCGAGTGGTGCAGGCCATGGGCGGATCGCTGATCATGCCGTCGTCGTTGGCCATGGTGTTGCCGGAATTCCCCGTGTCCCGCCGCTCCGCGGCTATCGGGATGTGGGGGGCGATGGGCGCGCTGGGGGCGGCGTTCGGCCCATCCATCGGCGCGCTGTTGATAGAGGGCCTGGGCTGGCGGTGGATCTTCTACGTCAATTTGCCCATCGCCGCACTGGTGTTCGCGGCCACCACCCGCTTGGTGCGGGAGTCGCGCGACGAGGAAGCCGAGGGCCGCCTCGACGTGGTGGGGGTGCCGATTGGCACCCTGGCCTTGGCGCTGGTCATGGTGGCCATCGTCCAGGGCGAGGGCTGGGGCTATGGCGACTACCGCATCATCGTCTTCGCGTTGCTGGGAGTTGTCTTGCTGCCGTTCGTGATCTGGCGGTCGCGGTCGCACCCCAATCCGCTCCTCGACCTCAGCCTGTTCAGCTACCGGTCATTCTGGGCGGCCACCGCCTCGTTCGGGCTGTACGCGCTAGGGTTCGTGCCGGGCTTCTTGATGAGCTCGCTGCTGCTCCAAGACCTGTGGGGGCTCACCGTGCTGGAGGCCGGTCTCGGGCTCACACCGGGGCCGATTATGGCATCGGTGCTGTCCATTCCCATCGGACGGATGGCCGACCGCTGGGGTCATCGCTGGCTGTTGGCGGCGGGAGTTGTGCTGTGCGGGCTTTCGTACCTGTGGCTGCTGCTGCTGGCGGGGGAGTCGTCGGCCTATTTCACCGTGTTCCTGCCCGCCAACATTGCCTTGGGCATCGGGGTGGGCCTGTCCATCGCCACCTTTGTCAGCGCTGCCATGAGCGACATCCCACCAACGCAATTCGCCATCGCCAATGCCACCACCCGCACTGTTCAGCAGGTGTGCTTCGCCCTGGGTATTGCCGTGGTGGTTGCGCTGTTCAACTCGGCGCCCAGCGATGAGCTGCTGGCTGGATTCCAGAGGGCCTGGGTCTGGGTCATCGCCACATTTGCGGCCTCAGCGGCGGTGATCGTGGTCGCCTTCCCCTCCGGTACCGCCCTCGTGCGGCGTGGACTGCGAGGCGGCCAATTAGGTGTGAGACCCTAAGGCCATGTCGGAATCAATTGGGACGCGGATGGCTGCCCTGACGACCGAAGAGAAAGCTGACCTGGTGGCCGGTGAGGCCATCTGGACCACCAAGAGCTTCCCGGCCGCGGGCATTCCCGCTATCGGCGTCACCGATGGTCCCAACGGAGCCCGGGGCGGTGGGCTGCTGGGCACCGGCACTGCCACGGCGTGTATTCCGGCCGGGGCGGTGCT
This sequence comes from bacterium, assembly GCA_026708015.1. Taxonomy (NCBI): domain Bacteria; species bacterium. The sequence continues at coordinate 36,797 of JAPOVT010000065.1, read as the reverse complement.
AGGGGCCACATGGGACCCAGAGCTGGTCGAACGGCTGGGCGGGCTCTTGGGTGACGAGGCCCGGGCCAAGGGGTGCCGAGTGCTGTTGGCCCCCACCATCAACCTGCACCGCAACCCGCTGGGGGGACGCAACTTCGAGTGCTACAGCGAGGATCCGATCTTGTCCGGTTTGGTGGCCGCGGCATTCGTGAGGGGCGTGCAATCGCGGGGAGTAGCCACCACGCCCAAGCACTTCGTGGCCAACGACTCTGAATTCGAGCGCAATACCATCGACTCTCAGGTCGACGAGCGCACCCTGCGAGAGCTGTACTTGGTGCCGTTCGAGTACGCGGTGGCCGAAGGCGGCACATGGGGGGTGATGAGCGCCTATAACCGACTCAACGGAATCTTCTGCTCGGAGAATGAATGGCTGCTCACCCGAGTGCTGCGGGATGAGTGGGGCTTCGACGGGTTCGTGGTCTCCGACTGGTTCGCAGCCCGATCTACGGCAGCTTCGGCCCGAGCCGGATTGAGCTTGGAGATGCCCGGGCCAGGCCAGTGGTACAACCGCGGCCCGATCGGCGAAGCGCTGGCGGCGGGGGAGATGGACGACGCTCATCTCGATCGCATTGCCGGCGACATGCTGCGATTACTGGAGCGCACCGGGGCGCTGGACGGGGACGACGATTGCCAGCCCGGCCAAGAGCAGGAGCTGGACCGGCCCGAGGATAGAGCGCTGGTGCGACAAGCGGCCGCGGCGGGGACGGTGTTGGTGTCCAACAGCGGGGTGCTGCCACTGGATTCGTCCATGTCAGGGCCGCTGGCCGTGATCGGCCCCAACGCTCGCAAGGCGCAGATCATGGGCGGGGGATCGGCCACCGTGCAGGCCTATCGCAACGTGAGCCTGATGGATGCGCTGGGAGACGAATACGGCCATCTCGATATCCGCTACGCCCAGGGCTGCGACATAGAGCGCTCCCTGATTGCGCTGTCGGCCCCGATGTTGAGGGGCAAGCTCCGGCTGGAGTACTTCAACGGCCACGACTGGTCGGGTCCGGTGGTACACACCCGAGAGTCGGCGTCGGCTGAGATGGTCTTCTTCGGCGAACCGGGACCGGGGGTGAACCCGGAGGCATTTTCGGTTCGGGCTTCGGGGGTGCTAGTGGCCGAGGACACCGGAGAATACGCCCTGGGCTTGGTGCAGCTCGGACGCTGTCGGGTTCTGCTCGACGGCGAGACGGTGTTGGATGCCACCGAGGGCGATTACGACAAGGGCGATGACTTCTTCGGGATGGGCTCTGAGGTGATCACCTCGCCGGTGCAGCTCACCGAAGGCCGCGAGACGCCCATCGTCATCGAGTACACGAGCCGGGACAGCTTCATGCTTTGCGGGGTGCGGGTGGGCCTCAAGTCGCAAGTTGATCGGGATCTTATCGCTGAGGCCGTGGAAACGGCGGCTGCCGCCGACGTGGCGGTGGTGGTGGTGGGAACCAACGCCGACTGGGAGACCGAGGGCCGCGACCGGGACTCCTTCGACCTGCCCGGCGACCAGCCCGAGCTGATCCGCCGAGTGGCGGCGGCCAATCCGAACACCGTGGTGGTGGTGAACACCGGCGGTGCCTGCAACTTGGACTGGGCCGACGAGGCGGCCGGGGTGCTGGTGGCCGGATTCGGAGGTCAGGAGATGGGCTACGCGGTGGCCGATGTTCTGTTCGGCCAGTCCGACCCCGGTGGGCGGATGGCGATGACCGTGCCGGCCCGCTACGAGCACAGCCCGGCGTTTCTCAACTATCCCGGCGAGAACGGAGTGGTGCGCTACGGCGAGGGCCTCTATATCGGCCACCGCTGGTTCGACGCCCGGTCCATCGAGCCGGCTGTTCCCCTAGGCCACGGCCTGTCGTACGCCTCCTTCGAATGGTCGGAGCCTCGGGTGTCGGGCGGGGGAGACACCGAGATGGTCGACCCGGTGATCGTGGAAGTCGACGTGGCCAACACCAGCGACCGGTCAGGCAGCGATGTGGTGCAGGTGTACGTGGAGCCGCCTGAGTCGCTGCTGCACCGCCCGGTTCGGGAGCTCAAGGGCTTCGCCAAAGTCCACCTGGCCCCCGGTGAGCGAACCACCGCCCGCATCGTGCTCACCCGCCGGGCCTTCGCCTACTACGACCCCGGCGACCAGACCCCACAAGGACTCGACTCAATGAGCCCGGTTCCCGCCGGGGAGTCCCACAAGCGCACCGATCCCGGCTGGTACGTCGACCCCGGCCCCTACACCATCTGGACCGCCCGCTCCAGCGCCAACCTCGTCCACCCCGCCGAAGTCCAGTTTAATGAATTTACAATATAATTTGTGTCAATCTGTTGATTGACAGTCTGAATTGCATTGGGATAGCGTTCTGGTATGGGAGTCTTCAAAGTGCCAATCCAGATCTCGGCTGCGGAAGGCGGGGAATCCATGGAGGTTGAGGCGATGGTGGACACCGGTTCCTTCTACACCATGCTGCCAGACAGGCTGCTGCGCGAGTTGGGGGTGAAGCCCATCGGTACGCGGCGACTCCGTCTGGCCGACGGACGGCGGATATTCATGAACTACGGCCGAGCATGGGTAACGGTAGAAGGCGAGAGCGAGGGGACCCTGGTGGTGTTCGGCGAGGACGATGGTCCGATTCTGTTGGGGGCTTACACACTACAAGGGCTGGCCCTGGCCGTGGACCCGGCGGAGGAGCGGCTGGTTCCATCCGACGTCATCATGTACCAATTGGCTGGCTGATCATCCCGGCAAACCAGATTGTATTGCAAATTGGTATGCTTATTGCATGGCACAGCTGGTGACAAGGGTTGACGACGAGCTGGTGGCTCAATTGGATGAGATGGTCGACAGCGGTGAGGCGAAGTCTCGCTCTGACGCGGTGCGGTGTGCGCTCGAGGATATGCTTGATCAGCGTCGACGCCGGCTCATCGGTGAGGCGATTGTGGAGGGCTACCGGCGCATTCCCGAGACCGAGGAGGAGTTGCGCTGGGCTGAGCAGAATCTCCGAGAGATGGTCGCAGAGGAGCCGTGGGAGCGCTGGTGAGCCCGGCACAGTGTGAAATCTGGTGGGCAGAGACCGAGAACGACATTCGTCCCGTGTTGGTTGTTACTCGAGGCCGAGCCATTCAGGGGCTTCGAAGGATTATGGTCGCACCGATCACGCGTAGCGTACGCGGTATTCCCACAGAGGTGCCGCTTGATATTGACGACGGCATGAGTGGGCAGTGTGCGGCTAGCTTCGACAATCTCCGCGTAATCCCAAAATCTTCGCTCACCCGCTATGTGGGAACGATTGCTCATCGGCGCTACGAGGTCTGCGCCGCCCTGGGTGCAATTGCCGACTGCTGAGGAAGCTGTGGAGCTGATGGGACTCGAACCCACGACCTCTTGCATGCCATGCAAGCGCTCTAGCCAACTGAGCTACAGCCCCGCGAAGAGGGCACTGTACCAGCCATCCTGACGCTTCCCCACATGGGATAACGGTTATTGGCCTTGTCCGGCGGCTCGGTAGATTGAGCGGCGATGGACGGCTACGACCCAGAGGCGATCGAGCCCAAATGGCAGCAGCGCTGGATCGACGACGCCACCTACGAGATCGACAACGACGATCCCCGACCGCCCTACTACGTGCTGAGCATGTACCCGTATCCCAGCGGTCCCGCCCACATCGGCCACGTACGCAACTACACCTTCGGCGACTTGCTGGTGCGCTACCGCACCATGCAGGGCGACGGGGTGCTGTCGCCCATCGGATTCGACAGCTTCGGCCTGCCCGCGGAGAACGCCGCCATCAAGACCGGCACCCACCCCCGGATCCACACCGATGAGAACATTGAACGGCTCTCGTCGTCGCTGCGCCGCATCGGCGCGGTGTACGACTGGCGCCGCACGCTCAGCAGCCACGACCCCGACTACATCCGCTTCACCCAGTGGATCTTCCTGAAGTTCTACGAGGCTGGCCTGGTTTACCGGGCCACCGCTCCGGTGAACTGGTGCCCCGGGTGCCAGACGGTGCTGGCCAACGAGCAGGTGCTGGCCGACGGCACCTGCGAGCGCTCCGGCGACATGGCCCTACAGCGCGAGTTGGAGCAGTGGTTCTACCGCATCACCGCCTATGCCGAGGAACTGCTCGACGGCCTCGACGGCTTGGACTGGCCCAACCGGGTGAAAATCATGCAGCGCAACTGGATCGGCCGCTCCGAGGGGGCCGATTTCACGCTGCCGATCGCCGATGCCGACGGCACTGCCCGCGACGACATCGACGGGATCGCGGTGTTCACCACCCGGCCCGACACCAGCTTCGGTATGACTTTCGCCGTCATGTCTCCCGAACACCCTCGGGTTGCCGAGCTCACCACAGATGACTGCCGAGCCGAGGTGGAGGCATTCATCGCCGCAGTTGCCGAGCGCAGTGAATTCGAGCGCCTGTCGGTGGCCGGGCCGGCCGACAAGCGGGGGGTGGATACCGGCACTCGGGTGATAAATCCGTTCACCGGCCAGCCCATCCCGCTCTTCTTGGCCGACTACGTGCTCACCACCTACGGCACCGGAGCCATCATGGCCGTGCCCGGCGAGGACCAGCGCGACTGGGAATTCGCCACCGCCTACGGCTTGCCCATCATCCGGACCGTGCAGCCCCCCGAGGACTTCGACGGCGAGGCCTACACCGGCGACGGCCCGTCCATAAACAGCGAGTGGCTCGACGGACTGTGGATGGACGAGGCCAAGGCGGCAGCCATCGACTGGCTGGAAGACCAGGGCATTGGCGAGCGCAAGGTGAACTATCGGCTGCGCGACTGGTTGCTGTCCCGCCAGCGCTACTGGGGGTGCCCAATCCCCGTTGTGTACTGCGAGGCGTGCGGGGCGGTCCCGGTGCCCTACGAGGATCTGCCCGTGGGGTTGCCCGACGACGTAGCCTTCATGCCCACCGGCCGCTCACCGCTGGTGGACCACCCCGGCTTCTTGAACACGCCCTGCCCCAACTGCGGCGGACCGGCTCGCCGGGAGACCGACACCATGGACACCTTTGTGGACTCCTCTTGGTACTTCCTGCGCTTCGCCGATCCCAAGAACCAGGAGCTGCCGTTTAGCCCGGAGGCGCTGGAGCGGTGGCTGCCGGTGGACCAGTACATCGGCGGGGTGGAGCACGCCATCTTGCACTTGATGTACGCCCGGTTCTTCACCCGGGCGCTGTCCGATTTGGGGGTGGCCCCCGCCGGGCTGCGGGAGCCCTTCCAGCGGCTGTTCACCCAGGGCATGGTGCGAATGGGCGGGGGCAAGATGTCGAAGTCGAGCGGCAACCTGGTGGCTCCTGAGGACATCATCGACGCTCACGGTGCCGATGCGCTGCGGTTGGCCATTTTGCAGGTGAAGCCCCCCGCCGAGGATGTGGATTGGGAGGACTTCGGCCTCGAGGGCTGTAACCGCTTCTTGGGCCGTCTGTGGCGCCTGGCCGCAGGCACCGCAGAGCGGGCCAATCCGGCCCGATCAGGACCTGTGACCGAAGCCGATCTCGCCATCGACGCCGCCACTCACCGGCTCATCGATCGCATCACCTCAGAGTTCGACCGCTGGTCATACAACACTTCAGTGGCCGGCTGCATGGAATTCACCAACGAGCTGTACCGTTATGTGCAAGCCGACGACGGTCCCCACTACGACACGCTGGCCTTCGCCGTCGACTCCCTGCTGCTGGCGATGGCCCCGATGGTGCCCCACATCTGCGCCGAGCTGTGGGAAATGCGCCGGGGCGGCAACATTCACGCCGAGCCGTGGCCGACTGCCGATGAGGCCAAGCTGGTGCTGGAGACGGTGACCATGGTGGTGCAGGTCAACGGCAAGGTGCGCGACCGCATCGAGGTGCCCGCCGACATCGCCGATGCTGAGGCGGAGGCCTTGGCGTTGGCGTCGGAGAGGGTGCAGCAATATCTGGACGGCGGCGACCCCCGACGGGTCATCGCCCGTCCGCCCAAGCTGGTCAACGTGGTGGTCTAGCGGCCCGCTAGGCGTCCCAAACCACGTGAAGCTCTTCAGGGCCGCGGAACGCCACCCCCCGGATGAGCGGGGAATCGGCGTCGGGGTCGAGCCGCAGGCCACCGAGCCGCTCGAGGATGGCCCGCAGGGCCACCCGCATCTCCAGGCGGGCCAGGTGCATGCCCAAGCACAGATGCCGACCCCAGCCGAACGCCATGTGGGCCACGGGCTGCTCGCGGTCGGGATTCCAGCGGTCGCCGTCGGCGTACACCTGCTCGTCCCGGTTGGCCGACGTCATGGTCATCATCAGCCGGGTGCCGGCCGGTATGGGGCAGCCATCCACCTCGGTGTCCTCGGTGGCCTCCCGAGTGGCCAGCGGCGCGGAGCTCTCCCACCGCAGGGTCTCCTCGATTACCTGGTCCAGCAGTGACCAGTCGGCCATCAGCCGGTCGATCCAGCCCTCGTTGGTCAACAGCGCCGTCAATGCGATGCCCATCTCCCGGGAGGTGGTCTCTGCTCCGGCGGGCATGAGCAGCAGCAGGAAACCGTAGATGTGCTCGTCGTCGAGGCGCTGTCCGTCGATCTCGGCATGGGTGATGTCGCTGATCAGGTCGTTGCGAGGGCTTTGCTTGCGATCCTCCACGATGGGGTGGAGGTAGTCGCGCATGGCCTGAGAGGCGGCATGGCCCTCCTCGGGGTGGAGAGGGCCGGCACTCACCTGCTCGGACCACAGCCGGAACTGGTCGGCGTCGTCCATCGGCACTCCCATGATCCCGGCGATCACCCGGGTGGGGAATCGCTGGGTGAGCTCAGCCACCAGATCGGCCTTCCCCCGAGGCGCAATCTCGTCCAGCAGCTCGTTGACGATGGGCGCCACCAACTCGGTCTCCCATCGGGCCAGCGCTGAGGATCGAAAGGCGTGCGATACCAGTCCCCGGTAGGCAGTGTGCTCGTCACCGTCCATGCCCAGCATGAGCGGTCCCATGAACGGGCCCATCGACTCGGCCACCACCCGGGTGGAGAACACCGCGCTGTTGCGCAGCACCGACTCGGTGTGGTTGCGGCGATACAGATTCAGGATGCGCCCGCCGAATCCGTCGTCGCGAACCTCCGGGGGCTCAGCCCGGCCTCGGTCCCACTCCCTGTGGGGGTTGATGGCCGCCTCTTCGGCTTGGGCCAAACCCTCGTGAAAGTCCGTCGGCTCCTGCGCCTCCATAATTGGAGACTCTATTCGGGCGACCGTCCTGGAATAGCTCGAAGTGCTTCCCGCACTTCGCCCCAGGGTCCGTCGGAACGGAGGCCCTGGCCGAATGACATACGGTCGATCAGCCCGCCATAGCTGGCTGCGACGCCGGTGGCCAGGTTCTGGGGCTCGGCCACAACGCCGAAGGTTCCCAGCATGGTGTCGTCGATCACATCGGCCATCTCCACCCACTGGCCCTGTTTGGACATGCGGTTCAGCTCGTCTTGGGCCTCGCCCCAGCCGTGGTGCTCGAGCACCGGGCGATAGGCGGGCGTTGAACCGTAGAAGGCCAGTTGCTGGCGGGCCGCTTGGGCCGACGACGCCATCTCCTCCTCGGTCTCTCCGGTGACGATGAACACGGGCATCGACACTTCTATGTCCATCGGATTGCGGCCCGCTCGGGCGGCCCCGCGCTCGAGGGCGGGCAGCGACACCTCCCGCACGTAGCTGGGGGTGGTGAATCCGTGGCTGATCCAACCGTCGGCCGACTCGCCGGCCACCTCGGTCATGAGGTTGCCCACCGCGGCCAGATGAACAGGGGGTGGGCCGAAGGGATTGGCACCGGGGCTGAACATCGGCGTCATGAGGGTGTGCTGATAGAACTCGCCCCGGAACGACAGGCGCTCGCCGGTCTCCCAGCTTTCCCATATGGCCTTTATTCCGTCGACCATCTCCTTCATGCGGGCGGCGGGATGAGACCAGGGCATGGAGAAACGCTTGGTGATGTGGGGCTTGATCTGCGAACCCAGGCCGAGAATGAAGCGCCCGCCGGAATAGGCCTGAAGATCCCACCCCAAATTGGCCAGAATCATGGGGTTGCGGGCGAATGCCACCGCAATCGAGGTTCCGATCTGAATGCGGCTGGTGTGCTCGGCGGCCAGCACCAGCGGCAGGAATGGGTCATGGTCGAGCTCGATAGACCAGACCCCGTCGTAGCCGGCGGCCTCCAGATTGCGGGCCGAATCGGCAACCTCGGCCAGAGGTCCAACCGAGCCTTTTCTAGCCGCTCTTGCCGCTAGTCCGCCGTCCAGTTTCATGTCGTGTCCTCTCGGGTTGCGGTCACAGTCATTTCGACTCGTCCTGGTCGCGTAGGAAGCGCTCTAGTTCTTCGGCCAGTTCGTCGCCGGTAGGGATCTCGGTATCTTGTTCACCTGCGCTGGCATCGTAGGCGCTCTCCAGCTGCCCAACCAGCCGCTGGTGGCTGGCGTTCTGGGCGATCATAGCGTCCAATTTCCGGGACACCTCCAGCCCCTCGGCGATCAGCGGGGCCGAATCGAACCGCAAATCGGCCACGGCCCGAAGACCTTGGAAGAGAGCAGCAGCAGCGGCCGGGAACGGGGAACCGGACGCATAGTGGGGGACCTGGGCCCACACCGACACCGTTTCCAGGCCCGCCACCTCGAACCGCTTGGATAGAGCCGCCCCGATTCCGGCGGGAACTTCCAGGGTTCCCTGGGGAGAGCCGAATCGCTCGATGAGGTTCTGGGAGGTGCCGGTGGCCGACAGCCGCACCGGCCGGGTGTGGGGCACCGCCGCGGGGTATGCCCCCAATGTCACTGCCCGGGCCACTCCCAACCGCTGCACCAGCTCATCGACGGCGGTGCAGAACGCCTGCCAGCGAAAGTCGGGCTCGGGCCCGTGGAGCATCAGGAACTCCTGCTGGTCGAGATCGTGAACCACCTGGAGGCTGATGGCGGGCCATCTGATGTCATCCACTCGGCCGTCCCGCACGGTCATAGTGGGGCGGCGGGCTCGGTGGTCGATGAGCAGATCGGCATCGAAGCTGGCCACCAGCACACCATCGTCGGGCTGCGTCATGATCTCGGCGGCAGTGCGCATGCCGTAGCCGGCATCCACCCAACCGTCGAGTGCCATCACCAGCACCGGATCAGCTAAATCGGGCATCTGATGGACGGTGACGAGTTCGCTGCTCATGCCACCTGCTCCGCGGCAGATGAGGCCATTTCAACTAGGGCGTCCACCCGGGCAACGAAGCTGTCAGCCCCTTGCGGCGGCGCCTTGTCGCCCATCGCGCCGCCCACGTACCGGCTGTACACGCCCTCCAAGATGCAGGCCAGCTTCCAGTAGCCAAAGGCCATGTAGAACCCGAAGTTGTCGATTTCGCGGCCGGACGCCTCCGAGTAGAGGTCGAACATCTCGGCTCGGCTGGCGAATCCGGCCTCGCCGGTGGGGGGATCGTCCAGCGCGGATTCGGGATCATCGGGCTCAGACCAATACACCAGGAGCTGGGCCACGTCGGCGTTGCGGTCGCCCAATGTACACAGCTCCCAGTCGAGCACCGCCAAAACCTGGCCTTGCTCACTCAGTATGCAGTTGTCCAGGCGGTAGTCGCCGTGGACGATGCCGGCTTCTCCCTGTTCGGGGATGCGGGCAACAAGATGGTCGTGGACTTCTTGGATCTGGGGGCGGTCCTGGGTCTTGGACTCCTCGAACTGGCGCAGCCAGCGCCGGAGTTGGCGGGCTATGTAGTCCTCTCTGCGGCCAAGGTCGCCCAGCCCCACCTCGTCCACGTCCACCGCGTGGATGTGGGCCAGCGTCTCGGCAATCGAGGTGGAGGCGGCTCGGCGCAGCTCAGGAGCCAACGCGGCCGCGTGGGTGCGATTGCGTACCACCTTGCCGTCCACAAACTCCATCACGTAGAACGGGCGCTCGTTGACCATCTCGTCTTCGCACAGACCATGGGTTCTGGGCACCGGCACGTCGGTATCGGCTAGGGCGGCGATGATCTTGTGCTCCCGGCCCATCTCGTGGGCGGTGGCCAGCACCTGATACAGAGGGGGTCGGCGCAGCACGTAGCACTGGCCGTTGGCATCAGTGGCCTTGAAGGTGAGGTTGGAGTGCCCTCCGGCGATCAACTCGAACGTCAGAGGCAGCACAACGCCCGGCACGTTGGCGTCGAACCACGCGCTGACCGCGTCGTGCCGGATGCCTCGGATGTGGTCCATGCAATTGGTGAGGGTAGCGTTCCCTCAGGGTCGATGAGAGGTAGCCGATGGCTGATGTGACTGATGCGACGTTTGCCGCTGAGGTAGTCGAGCGCTCCCACACCGTGGCGGTGGTGGTGGACTTGTGGGCGCCGTGGTGCGGTCCGTGCAAGACCCTGGGGCCGATCCTGGAGCAAGCGGTGGCGGCCACCGACGGGGCGGTGGAGCTGGCCAAGGTCAACGTGGACGACAACCCGCAGACTGCCCAGGCGTTCCAGGTGCAGAGCATTCCCGCGGTGTACGCCATGAGCGACGGCAAGGTGGTGGACGGATTCATCGGCGCCCAGGGCGAGGCCGCGGTGGCCGAGTTCGTGCAGCGTCTGATTCCCACCGAAAAGGAGAGCGAGGTGGAGGCTTTGGTGGCCGCCGGCGACGAGGACTCTCTGCGGCGGGCGTTGGAACTGGACGCCGACCACGAGGACGCCGTGGTGGGGCTAGCCGACTTGCTGGTGGCTGATGGTCGGGGCGAGGAGGCCCTCGATCTGCTGGAGCGGATTCCCGAGACCGCCGAGGTCCGTCGTATCGCCGCGTTGGCCCGCACCGGCCCGGGGGCCGCCGACAACGGAGATGTCGAGGCCCGCCTCGACGATCTGCTGGGCCGGGTGAAGGCCGATCCGGACGCCCGCCAGGAATTTGTGGACCTGTTGGAGATCATGGGGTCTGACGATCCCCGCACCTCGGTCTATCGTCGGCGCCTCACCACCCAGCTCTATTGAGCCAAAGACTATTTTTATTTATTTCTGATATAATCCAGGTGCTTCCCCTCTCGCAAAGGCAGCGCGTCGCGTCCGGAAACGGCTATGGAAGAACCCTCGCTTCCTCCTCCTCGGTTGACTCCCGCGGAACGGGTCCGGGAGATGTGGGATGACTACCGCCATCTGATCACCGGCCCCCGACTGCTGATGGCCGGGGCCGGGTTGGTGGCTGCCATCGCAGTGGCCGCCTACCTGATGGTCGGTGCCAACGGCACCCCCCGGCCAGAGGCGATCATTCCTATGGCCACACCGCTGCCGGTTGCCGCAACACCATCGGTTGAGCCGACTCCGATCCTGGTCCACGCCGCCGGTGCGGTTCATACCCCGGGGGTGTACTTGTTCCGGGGGGAGGCCCGAGTCCACGACTTGGTCCAGGCCGCCGGGGGGCTGACCCCTGATGCCGACCACGACCGGGTGAACCTGGCTGCTCCGCTCTCCGACGGCCTATGGATGTACTTCCCGCGAATTGGCCAGACCACCGTGCCCGCCCCGGTGGGCGGAAGCGGGTCAGGGGGCGGTGGAGCGCAGGCCCGCTCCGGGCCACTCAACCTCAACATTGCCACCGCCGAGCAGTTGGAGTCGCTGCCCGGGGTAGGGCCGGCCATTGCTGCGGCCATTATCGAACACCGACAGCGGATCGGCGGGTTTGCCTCTGTTGACGGGTTGCTGGCGGTGTCGGGCATCGGTCCCAGCAAACTCGAACAGATCCGGGCCCTGGTCGCCGTGTGAGCGCCAGACAGAGGCGGCACCGCCAACGTGTGGTCGCCGGCCCGAGATGAGTGACCGCCACGCGGTGGCGTTGGCCGTCGCCGCTCTGGCCGGTGCCTGGTGGTCGGCGGCCGTCCCGCTGGTTCCGGCGATTGTCCTGGGGGTTGTTGCCCTGGCCGTCCGCCGGCCGTGGCTGCTGGTGGCCGCGGTCGTGCTGCTGAGTTCGTCGCTGGGAGCGCGGGCCTGGGCGGGCCTCGATCCCCTTGAACCTTCAGCGTTTGACGGCGAAGCCGCCCTGGTGTCCGATCCGGTGCCAGTGGGCGAGGGGATGCGGGTGTTCGTGCGGGCGGACGGACGACGCTATGAGGCTTGGGCCTACGGCCGCGCCGCCCGAGACCTGAGCAAACGATTGGCAGGGGACCGCGTCAACGTCGCCGGTAGCGTCCGGCCGATCCTGCCGCTTCCCGACTACCAAGCGGCCCGCCATATCGCCAATCGGCTGAACATCGACCGCATCCACGGTCATCAGGATGGACCTGTTCCCTATCGGCTGGCCAACTGGCTGCGACGAACCATCGCCCGGGGCGCTCAGACGATGGACGGCGACCGCCTCGCCCTGTTCACCGGGCTGTCGTACGGCGACGACCGCCACCAGTCGCCGGTGGTGTCCGATGACTTTCGGGCCTCGGGGCTCACCCATCTGCTGGCCGTGTCGGGCCAGAACGTGGCCTTCGTGCTCATCTTGGCCCGACCCCTGATCGAGCAGTTCGACTACCGGGGCCGCTGGGTGCTCACCCTGGGGGCCATCGGCTTTTTCGCTCTGGTCACCCGGTTTGAGCCGTCGGTGCTGCGGGCCTCAGCCATGGCCGCCATCGCCGCCACCGCCACCCTCGTGGGGCGCGAGGCCTCTAGCCGCCGTGTGCTGGCCCTGGCCGTGGCCCTGTTGGTGCTGGTTGATCCGCTGTTGGTTCATTCGGTGGCCTTCCGGCTGTCAGTGGCCGCTTCGACGGGCATCATCTTGTGGTCCCCCCGCCTCGCCGAGCGCTTACCCGGTCCTCGGATATTGGCCGACGCGGTGGCCGTGACCATCTCAGCACAGTTGGCCGTGTCACCGCTGCTGATCGCCACCTTCGGCGGGGTGCCGGTGGCCTCTTTGCCCGCCAACCTGCTGGCCGCCCCGGTGGCCGGGCCGATCATGATGTGGAGTCTGTCGGCCGGCGTGGTGGCCGGACTGGTGGGCGGTCCGCTTGCCCAGGTCATCCATTGGCCCACCAGCGTGGGCATTGGCTGGATCCAGGCGGTGGCCGGCTGGGCGGCGTCAGCTCGACTGGGCGAGCTGCAAATCCCGCATCTGGTCGCAGTGGCCATGGGCGCGGTCGTCTGGTGGTTGGCCCGGCGTCGACTGCTGCGGGCGGCGGCCGCCGGGGGATTGGCCATGGCGCTGTTGGTGCCGGCGGTGGCCCTGCGGATCGCCGATCCTCCGTTCCACGCCGTGCTCGACTCCGGCGTCGAAGTGTGGCGCCATCACCACGCGACAGTGGTCATTCTGGGCGCCAACCGGTCGACCGAACGGCTACTCGAGGACTTGCGCCGGGCCGGGGTTGAAGCCGTGGATGCGGTAGTAGCCGACCGGGGCACCCGGGCCCAGCGCGACCAGATTCTCTCGCTCAAAGAGCGGATGTGGGTGGGAACGGTCATCGCTCCGCCCGGCCACCGCATCGGCGGCGCCACCACCATCCGCACCGGCCAACAAGTCCTGGTTGGAGACCTCATAGTAGAGGTGACCTCCCACGACCCCCGTCTGACGGTGTCGGTAACCCTGTCACCCGACACCAGCGCGGTGTAGCGTCGCCGGTGTGATTGTGGAGCTGGGGCCGCATCGCTATGACGTGACCACCCGGGCCCTGGTCATGGGGATCTTGAACCGCACGCCTGACTCGTTCTATGACGCCGGTCAGTACTGGGATTTCGACGCTTTTTTGGCCAAGGCGGATGAGCTGGTGGCCGAGGGGGCCGACTTCTTGGACGTGGGCGGGGTGAAGGCCGGTCCTGGCCCTGAGGTGACCGAGGCCGAGGAGATGGACCGGGTGGTGCCAGCCATAGAGGCGCTGCGGAAGCGCTTCGACCTGCCCATATCGGTGGACACCTGGCGGGCCTCGGTGGCCCGGGAGAGCTACGCTGCCGGGGCGGTGGTGGGCAACGACATCAGCGGGTTCGCCGACCCCGACTTCCTACACGAGGCGGCAGAAGCGAGGGCATCAGTGGTGGCCTGCCATGTGCGGTTGGCGCCGAGGGTGGCCGATCCCGAGCCGGTATACGACGACCTGGTGGGAGAGGTGGGCCGGTTTCTGGCCGAGCGGGCCCAATGGGCCGTTGACGCGGGTATTCCCCCGCAGCGGGTCATGCTCGATGCCGGCCATGATCTGGGCAAGACCCCCGAGATGTCGGCGGAGCTGCTACGCCGTGCCGACGAGCTGGTGGATTTGGGCTATCCCATCTTCCTGTCAGTGTCCAACAAGGGGTTCTTGGGGGCGCTGACCGACACCGAGGTGGGAGACCGGCGGGAGGCAACGCTGGCGGCCCATGCCCTCGGGGTCGGGCTGGGCTGTCGGATCTTGCGGGCCCACGATGTTGCCGGCACCCGCCGGGTGGCCGACTTCATGAGTGCAATCCTCCAACGCCAACGGGAGTGTGCATGAGCGCGACAGTTGAACGCTTTAGGGGCCGGCGATGAGCGCCACGGTGGTCCTTCTGCACGGAGACGATGAGGTGCTGTTGTCCAACGCGGTGCGCGACCGTGTGGCCCAGTTGGTGGGCGACGGCGACCGGTCGCTGATGGTGGCCGAGCTGACCGAGGCCGCCTACTTGGAAGACGACGACTACCACATCGCCCCGCTGGTGGACGCGGCCCAGACCCCGCCGTTCCTCACCGAGCGGCGGGTGGTGGTGGGCCGGGAGATGGGCCGATTCTCCACCGTCGATTCGCTCAGCCCATTGCTTGGCTATCTGGAGAACCCCCTGGAGACAACCGATTTGGTGCTGGTGTGGGAGAAGGGGCCGGCGCTTCAAAGGCTGAACGCAGTGCCCAAGCGCCTATCGGAAGCAGTAGCCGAGGCCGGCGGTGAGGTGGTCGGCGCCGGGGTACCCCGGGGCCGCGACGGCGCGGCCAAGTGGATGGACACCCAGATCGCCGCCGCGGGGCTCCGGCTTCGGCCCGGGGCCAAGCGGCTGCTGGCCGACCACCTGGGGGAGGACATGAGCCGCCTGCCTGCGGTGCTCACCACGCTGGCGTCGGCCTATGGGCCGGATCGGGCATTGGAGGCCGACGATGTGGCCCCGTTCATCTGGGAGGCCGGGTCGGTGCCCCCTTGGGAGCTCACCGATGCGGTGGAGTCGGGCAACATCGCCGACGCCTTGGACAAACTGCGCCGCATGCTCCACGCCGGAGGCCGCAACGAGATGCAGGTGCTGTCCACCCTCTACAACCACCACAACCGGCTGCTGCGCTTGGACGGGGCCGACGCGGCCGACGAGAAGGAGGCGGCCGAGCTGCTGGGCCTCAAGGGCTCCACCTTCCCGGCCCGAAAGGCGCTGCGCCAGGTGAGGAAGCTGGGGTCGAAGCGGGTAGCCCGATCGATCGAGCTGCTGGCCCAAGCCGACTTGGACTTGCGAGGTGCCTCTGCTGTGCCCCCAGAGGGGGTGCTGGAGGTGCTGGTGGCCCGTCTGACCCAGCTGAACCGCTAGAGGTTGGGAGTTGGACTGGGGCTACTCAGCCTGAAGCCGGGCCAGGCGCTTCATCAAGCGGGACTTCTTCCGGGCGGCGGTGTTGGGGTGCAACACGCCCTTGGTGGCCGCCTTGTCGATGCGCTTGATGGCCATGCGGGCCGCCTCGGCGGTCTCTTCGGCGTCCCCGTATTGGGCGGCGGCCTCCGCGGTTCGAGTTCGGGTGATGACCTCCGAGCGCACGGCCCGGTTGCGTTGGCGGCGCTTCTCGTTTTGGCGATTGCGCTTTATCTGGCTCTTGATGTTTGCCACAGAATGACAACTCTACCGTCCCCCAACCCTGCCAACCACATGGGGGAAGTACCTCGTTGACCAATCAGATGACTCGGCTTCTCAATCCTCCAACTCTCCGTAACCACATGGGAACCTAGTCATTGAGGGCGGTAGCGTTACTCGGTTCCCATGGATCTCTCCCACATCCGCAACACGTCGATCATCGCTCATATCGACCACGGCAAATCCACGCTGGCCGACCGCATGCTGGAGTTGTGCGGAGCGGTCGACCCAAGGGATATGCGGGCCCAGTATCTGGACTCCATGGACTTGGAGCGGGAGCGGGGCATCACCATCAAGCTCCAGAGCGTCCGCCTCGACCACGACGGCTGCGTGATAAACCTCATTGACACTCCCGGACACGTGGACTTCGGCTATGAGGTGAGCCGCTCCCTGGCCGCCTGCGAGTCGGTCATCTTGTTGGTGGACGCCGCCCAGGGCATCGAGGCCCAGACGCTGGCCAACTGCTACCTGGCCCTGGAGAACGAGCTGGAGGTGGTGGCCGCCGTCAACAAGATCGACCTGCCCGCGGCCGAGCCCGATCGCCGGGCCGAGGAGATCGAGCAGGTTCTGGGCATTGCCGCCGAGGACGTGCTGCACATCAGCGCCAAGACCGGAGAAGGCGTGCGCGAACTGCTCGATGCGGTGGTGGCCCGCACCCCGCCGCCGGTCGGCAACCCCGACGCCCCGCTCCAGGCGCTGATCTTCGACTCCCATTTCGACCAGTACCGGGGCGTGGTCAGCTCGGTGCGGGTGATGAACGGGCGGCTGCGGTCGGGGGCCAAGATCCGCTTCATGCAGGCCCGCGCCGACCGGGAGGCCGACGAGATCGGAGCCTGGCGCCCCCAGCCCACACCGGTCGACGAACTGGGACCCGGCGAGGTGGGCTACCTCATCGCCGGGATGAAGAACGTGGCCGAGGCCCGGTCGGGGGAGACCGTCACCACCGCCCGCGATGGCGCGGCCGAGCCCCTGGCCGGCTACCAGGAGCCCAAGTCGATGGTGTTCTGCGGGCTGTATCCCATCGACGGCGACGAGTTCGCCGCGCTGCGCGACTCCCTGGAGCGGCTGCGGGTGAGCGACTCCAGCTTCAACTACCAGCCGGAGTCGTCGGGGGCGCTGGGCTTCGGATTCCGCTGCGGCTTCTTGGGGCTCTTGCACATGGAGATCGTGCGGGAGCGCCTCGAGCGGGAGTTCAACCTCAGCCTCATCGCCACCGCCCCGTCGGTGGCCTACCGGGTAGAGATGGACAGCGGCGAAGAAGTGGAGGTGGACAACCCATCGGAAATGCCCCCGTCGGCGGAGATCAAGGGCATCCAGGAGCCCATGCTGGCCGCCACCATCATCGCTCCCGCCGACTACACCGGCACCCTGATGGAGCTGTGTCAGGCCCGTCGGGGGGAGATGAAGAAGCTGGAGTACCTGTCGCCCGAGCGGGTGGAGCTGGCCTACCGGCTGCCGCTGGCCGAGGTGGTGGTGGACTTCTTCGACCAGCTCAAGAGCCGCACCCAGGGCTATGCCAGCCTGGACTACGAGCCCGACGGCTACGCCTCCTCCGACCTCACCAAGGTGGACATCTTGCTCCAGCACGAGCCGGTGGACGCCTTCAGCTCCATCGTCCACCGGGATGCGGCCTATTCCTACGGCCGGCGCATGACCGAGAAGCTCAAGGAGCTCATACCCCGCCAGCAATTCGACGTTCCCATCCAGGCGGCCATCGGCGGCAAGATCATCGCCCGGGAGACGGTCAAAGCCTTCCGCAAAGACGTCACCGCCAAGCTGTACGGCGGCGACGTGACCCGCAAGCGCAAGCTGCTGGAGAACCAGAAGGCCGGCAAGAAGAAGATGAAGGCCATCGGCCGGGTGGACGTGCCCCAGGACGCCTTCATATCCGCCCTCCGCCTCGACGACTGAGACCGCCTGTCCGACGTTTGCCGGGTGGCACCCCAGGCCACCCCAGTAGTATTCAAGGCTTATGGGAACCCAAGGCGAGACGCTCTCGGCCCGCAAGGCCGCGGTGCTGCGGGCCGTGGTGGAGGGATATATCTCCACCACCCAGCCCGTGGGCTCCTCCCATGTCTCCGAGATCGCCGATTTGGACGTCTCCCCGGCCACGGTCCGCAACGAGATGCTGGCCTTGGAGCAGGCCGGATACCTGAGCCAGCCCCACACCAGCGCGGGCCGCATCCCCACCGACAAGGGCTACCGCCACTTTGTGGACTCCCTCACCGACGTGTCCGGCACCCTGGGCCGCACCGAGCACCAGCAGGTGCGAGCCTTCTTCGACACCACCCACAGCGAGCTCGAGCAGATGCTGGCCGACACCAGCGCCCTGTTGGCCGACCTCACCGCCTATGCCGCGCTGGTGGTGGGCCCCCAGCACTCCAGCGCCACTATCCGGTCGGTGAGCTTGGTGGACCTGTCGGAGCGGCTGGTGATGGCCCTGGTGGTGTACGAGAACGGGTCGGTGGACAAGCGCACCATCGAAATGGACCGGCCTGCCGACTCGGTGGAGATGGCGCGGGCGTCCACCCAGCTCACCGACTTGCTGGCCGGAAGCCCGGCCAGTGACCTGCGAGACCGCGGGCTGGATTATGCCCTTACCCCGCTAGCGGCCCGGGTGCTGGACTCGCTGGCCGATCTGAGCGATGCCGAGGAGCAGCTCTACGTGGGAGGGGCGGCCAGCGTGGCCGGGCTGTTCGACGCCACCGAGACGGTCCGCTCGGTTCTGGGAATACTGGAGAAGCAGTTGGTGGTTGTTTCGTTGGTGAGAGACATCCTGGATCGAGGCCTCACGGTGGCCATCGGCTCGGAAACCGGGGTGGCCACCCTGGCCGAGTGCTCGCTGATCGTGGCTCCCTACGAGGTGGCCGGTCAGCCGGTGGGTTCCATCGGGGTGCTGGGCCCCACCCGCATGAACTATCCCCAGGCGCTGGCCGCGGTGGCGGTGGTGAGCCAGAACCTGGGCGATCGGCTGTCGTCCCCCTAGTTCGATGGCCGCTGACTTCTACGAGCTGCTCGGCGTGGGCCGAGATGCCACTGAGGACGACCTCAAGAAGGCGTTTCGCAAGCTGGCCCGCCAGTACCACCCCGACGCCAACCCCGACAACGCTGAAGCCGAGGCCCGGTTCAAGGAGATCGCCCTGGCCTACGAGACGCTGAGCGACCCCCATAAGCGAGCCCACTATGACCGCTTCGGCACCGCGCCGGGGGCGGCCGGAGGGGGCGATCCGTTCTCCGGCATGAACCTGAGCGACATCTTCGAGGCCTTCTTCGGGGGATCGAGCCCGTTTGGGTCCAGCCCGTTCGGTACCGCGGGCGGGAGGGCCCGGACCGGTCCCCAGCGCGGTGCCGACCTGGAAGCGGTGCTGACCCTCGACTTTGAAGACGCGGTGCTGGGCACCGATGCCGAGGTGACCGTGCGCACCGCCACGGTGTGCGAGCAGTGCGAGGGCCGGGGCGCGGCCGAGGGAACCCAGCCCATTACCTGCGGCACCTGCGATGGCATGGGCCAGGTGCAGCGGGTGCGCCAGTCGATCCTTGGCCAGATGGTCACCCGCACGGTGTGCGACACCTGCTCGGGCAGCGGCGAGGTAATCGCCGACCCGTGCCGCGAGTGCCGGGGCGATGGCCGGGTGGTGGGCGACCGGGACTACACGGTCACCGTCCCCGCCGGGGTGGGTCAGGGATCCACGCTGCGGGTGGCCCGCCGGGGCGCGGCCGGCCCGCGGGGCGGTCCTCCTGGTGACCTGTACGTGCATATCGACGTGTATCCCCACCCCCGCTTCGAGCGCGACGGCGACAATCTGGTGGACCGGCTGCACTTGACCATGGTCCAAGCCGCCCTGGGCGCCGACTTGAAGTACGAGACGCTGGACAGCGTGGAAGACCTGGAGATTCCCGCCGGCACCCAGTCCGGCGATGTGTTCCGCATCAGAGGCCGGGGAGTTCCCCGGCTGGAGGGCCGGGGCCGGGGCGATCTGCTGGTGCAGGCCATGGTGGAGACGCCCACTGGGCTGAGCGACGACGAGATCGACCTGCTCCGCCAGCTCGCCGAGTTGCGGGGTGAAGAGGTGGCGCCCACGACCAGGAAGCGACGCCGTGAAGCCCGGCGGCGGTGACGGCCCCCACGTCTTTGTCGATGACCTAGAACACCCCGAGCTGAGCGACGAGGACCGCCATCACTTCACCCGGTCGCTGCGGTTGCGGCCCGGAGACTCCTTCACCGCCTCCGATGGCGTCGGTTCGTGGCGGGTGTGCCGCCTGGGGTCCGGCCCCCACGACGAGCCCGACGGCGAGGCCGTGTATGTCGAGGCTCCCCGCCCCAAGCTCACCATCGGCTTCGCCCTCATCAAGGGCGGCCGCCCCGAGCTAGTCGTGCAAAAGCTCACCGAGCTAGGGGTGGACGCCATCGTGCCGTTCACCGCTGAGCACAGCGTGGTGCGCTGGAATTCCGACCGGGCAACCCGCCATATCGAGCGATTGCGCCGAGTGGCCCGGGAAGCCGCCATGCAGAGTCGCCAAGTGCGAATCCCCGAGATCGGCGAAGTGGCCGAGTTTGCCGATCTGGCCGCTAAGCCCGGAGCCGTGCGAGCCGACATCACCGGCAACCCCCCATCCCTAGACCACCCCACCGTCCTCATCGGCCCCGAAGGCGGCTGGTCTGAAGCCGAGCGCCGCCAACTCCCCGCCATCCGCCTCAGCACCTCAGTCCTGCGCTCCGAAACCGCCGCCATCGGTGCCGCCGCCCTCCTCACCGCCCTCCGCGACGGATTGACCAGTGTGAGCTGAGAAAGGCTGCCAGCGCAGTTTGGTTTGACGCGCTCAGACCAGGGTGCCGAGGGGGGCGGCGGCGATGCGCTCGTTGAGGCGGTGGGCGGTGGCGCCAGGGTGGACGACGAGTCCAGCGCGGAAGGTATCGCCCAATCGGTCTCGCAGGGCGCTGAGGTGTCGGGCGTCCCTAGTCGAAATTGCCTCAGCAAGCTTGATCTCAAATGCGATCACTCCTCCGTCGGGAAGGTCAGCGATTAGGTCGACCTCATTCTCGCCGCCCGCTGATCGCAGGTGGGAGAACCGCCATCCCAAGCCCAGTGCCTCAGCTGTTGCCTTGATCTGGCAGGTCGCCGCGCTCTCAAATAGGTTGCCGAGACGCTCCCGGTTATCGCTCAATCTCGGCGCAGTGTCGAAGTGGTCAGCGGCGGCGAGGGCTGGGTCTACAAGGTGGCGCTTCGGGCGTTTGGTAAGGCGTTTCAGGCGGTTGTCGGACCAGCCGGGCAATTGCTCGATAATCCCGAGCCGTTCCAATAGGTCGTGGTACGTCTCGCCGGTGGCCTTCGACACTTCTGCGGCATTGTGGATGGTGGCGTGTTCTGCAGTCGTACCCAAGGTCGCCCCATAGGCACGCAAGTAGGAGCGGAGCTTGCCGACGTTGCGCTGGCCAGCAGCGATCTCGGTCAGGTCCCGTGAAATGGCGAGGTCCAAATAGGCACGCAGCGCTTCCTGGTGGTCAACCTCATCCATCTCAAGGTAGCCGGGCAGGCCTGAATGCACCGTTGGGGAGATTTGTTCAGCCGCCGAGAATGGCGACTTGATGCCTCGCAACACGTCGATCCCGTGCTCGCCCGCGTCGGCTAGCGCAACGATGGGGGCGTGGCCCCGTCTCTCGGAGAGGGTCATCGGCCTCAGCCGTAGGGGCATGATCCTTCCAGCACCAGCATGTATATCGGCACTCATTGCCGTTCGGGATGATCCGCTCAAGAGGAACTGGCCGGGAGACCGGTCGTCGTCGATCATGCGCCGCACTGCATCCCACACCGTTGGAACTCGTTGCCATTCGTCGATGAGCAATGGCCTTGGCAATGTCGCGCAGGCCGCCTCCGGGTCGCGGGCCACCAGATCGGCCGTTGGGGGATGGTCAAGTCGAAGCGTTGATGCCGCGAGACGGCTGGCGGTACTGGTTTTGCCCACACCCCGGATGCCTTCAATCAGGCACGCCGGATGCACACTGGCCAGGTGGGCTAGCCGGTCATCGAGATGCCGCCGCAAGTAGGTCATGCATAAAAGACTAATGGACTATCCACAATGTGGGTAATCAGATTTGCCAATCACCGGCATTCCGGGTCACGCTTTGCACGAGCCTGCACCGTCTCCTTGAATTCTCGGGTGAGCGGCATGTTGCGACTCCCTGACATGTCCATTATTCAGCTGCGTTTGTCGATATTTCGATGGCCAACTGCTTCCGCGATGACCTGCTTGCCATCGCGAGCCATGTCAATAGATGTGCCACTCACCATTCCACAGACGGATTCGAAATCGCCTTGAAGGGCCGGTGCGTCCAACTCCTCCTTGAATGGGCGCCAGGCAAACGCCGCAATTCTGCCTTCCATCGTTCGGGGATTAACGCTCGGTGATGGGGGTGTAGGTGCGCTCTTCGGAGCCGGTGTAGACCTGGCGGGGGCGGGCGATGCGGCTGTCTTGTTCCAGGAGTTCTACCCACTGGGCGAGCCAGCCGGCGGTGCGGGCGATGGCGAACAGCACGGTGAACATGTCGGTGGGGAAACCCATCGACTGGTAGATGAGCCCGGAGTAGAAGTCCACGTTGGGATAGAGGCGGCGGCTCACGAAGTAGTCGTCGCCCAGCGCCACCTCTTCCAACTTGAGGGCGATGTCGAGCAGCGGGTTGGAGCCGGTCACCTCGAACACGTCGTAGGCGGCATCTTTGATGATGCGGGCCCGGGGGTCGTAGTTCCTGTACACCCGGTGGCCGAACCCCATCAGCCGGGTTTCACCGGCCTTGACCGCCTTGATGAACGGGTCGATGTTCTCGTAGCTGCCGATGTCGTAGAGCATCTCCATAACGGCCTGGTTGGCCCCGCCGTGGCGGGGGCCGTACAAAGAGCAGGCGGCGGCGGCGATGACCGAGTAGGGGTCGGTGTGGGCGCTGCCCACCACTCGGGCGGTGCTGGTGGAGCAGTTCTGGCCGTGGTCGGCGTGGGTGATGAGCAGCAGGTCGAGCGCCCGGGTCATGGCCGGGTCGCACTGGTAGGTGGGCTCGGCGATCTTGAACATCATCGACAAGAAGTTGGTGGCGAAGTCGAGGTTGTTGTCGGGATACACGAACGGCAGCCCGGAGTTGAAGCGTGAGCCCGCGGCGGCCACCGTCGGCACCTTGGCGATGAGCCGCACGATTTGGTGCATGCGGTTCTCGGGATCGTCTATGTCCTTGGCCTCCGGGTAGAAGGTGGACAGCGCGGCGATGGTGGACACGAACATGCCCATCGGGTGGGCGTCGTGGAGGAACGACTCCATGAACCGCTTGCGGAAGCGCTCGTGGATGAAGGTGTGGTGGGTGATCTCGTGTACCCACACGTCGTATTCGCCGGGGGTGGGCAGCTCGCCGTGAAGCAGCAGGTAGGCCACCTCCAGGAAGGTGGAGTGCTCGGCGAGTTGCTCGATGGGATAGCCCCGGTAGCGCAGGATGCCGTTCTCGCCGTCCACCTCGCTGACGGCGCTGGTGGTGGCCGCGGTGGTGCTGAAGGATGGGTCGAGGAACCAGACGTTGGGAAGCAGTTTGCGCCAGGCTGCGGCATCCACACCACCGTCGACAATCGGAACCTCAATCGACTCACCGGTCCGATTGTCGGTGATCGTTATGGACTCAGGCACGCACGGCTCCTTTCCCAGCTCCCTCCGGTGCTGCCGCAGCATACCTCAGGTCGCTCTATTCGCCCCAGAGAGACTGTTGCCGCCCCTGAGCGTGAGGCGGTCCCGCTGCTCAGAGCGGGGTGTTGTCGTGGCGGCGGCGGGGGAGGGTCTCCCGCTTGGACTCCAGAATCTCCAGGGCGGCAGCCACCTCGGCCCGGGTGTCGGCCGGGTCGATCACGGCGTCGATGGATCCCCGCTCTGCGGCGATGTAGGGGTTGAGGTAGCGCTCTTCGTAGGCGGCTTCCAGCTCGGCCCGCTCCTCGGGGCTGGATCGACGGTGGACGATCTCCACCGCGCCCCGGGCCCCCATCACCGCCACCTCGGCTGAGGGCCAGGCCAGAGCGATGTCGTTGCCCATGTGGCGGGAGTCCATCACTATGTAGGCCCCGCCGTAGGACTTGCGCAGGGTCACGTTCACCCGGCCCACGGTGGCCCGGGCGTAGGCGAAGGCCAGCTGCGCCCCGTGGCGGATGATGCCCCGCCACTCCAAGTCCTTTCCCGGCTGGAAGCCCGAGGTGTCCACGAAGGTGACCAGCGGCAGGTTGAAGGCGTCGCAGAACGACACGAACCGGGCCCCCTTCTGGCTGCACGCGATATCGAGGGTTCCGGCCAGGCTCTGGGGCTGGTTGGCCAGCATCCCCACCGGGCGTCCGGCCACGGTGGTGAAGGCGCACACCAGGTTGGCGGCCCAATCGGCCTTGTACTCCAGCAGGTCGCCGTCGTCGGCCACCGCCCTCACCACATCCCGGATGTCGTAGCTGCCCAAGGGCGATTCGGGCAGAATGTCGCGCAGCTCGGGGGTGGGCTGGTCCACGGGGTCGTCCACCGGATACCGGGGAGGCAGTTCGTCGGCGTGGGCGGGGAGCAGGCTCAACAGCGCGCCCACCAGGTCGGAGGCGGCGTCCTTGTCCTCCACCAAGAAGGCGGCCACTCCGCTGCGCCGGGAAAGCTGGCCGGCGCCGCCCAGGGTCTGGTTGCTGATCACCTCGCCGGTGTACTGGCTCACCATGCGGGGGCCGGTCACGAAGGCGTAGCTGTCCTCGGTGGCGATGGCGATGTCGGCCAGCCCCAGCAACAGGGCTGGCCCTGACACGGCCGGGCCGGTGGCGCAGAAGATGGTGGGCACCTGTCCCGAGCAATTCACCACTGCTTTGGCAACCCGGCCCCATCCCATGGTGGCGGCGATGCCCGAGTCGATATCGGCCCCCGACGAGGCGATGAACCCCACCAGGGGGAGACGGCGCTGGAGGGCCTCCTGCGCGGCCCGCTCCAGGGTCTCGCTGTCGGCCGGGCTGAGCGCTCCCCGGTCGGCCTCGTTGTCCTCCACCTCGAAGACCACGCATTCCCGGCCGTCGTAGGAGTCCAGCCAGGCCCGGGCCGATCCCGGGGACCCGGCTCTCAGCGGGACCCGGTCGGGTCGGTTCCCGGTGGCGGCGATGGCGTCAGACATGGGTTCTCTCAGTTCCCGGTAGTGGCGATGGCGTCAGTCATAGGCGGTGCTGTCAGTCTCGCGCCGGGCTCAACTTGGGTACACCCCGGCTTGGTCGTAGCCGTGGGTGCCCACCACTTCGAAGATCACGTCGCGCACCGCTCGGGTGACGGCCGAAGGCGCCACCCGGCGGCTGACGATCAGGCCCACCGAGCGCCGTACCAGACCGGTGATGGGGATTCGCCGCCACGGGCCGTCGTCGGGGGCGGCGGTGGCGGGCAGAATGGCCGCGCCGAACCCGGTGAGCACCAAGGTGGCGATCATCCTCATGCCGTCGATCTCGGCCCGGGTGGTGAGCTCCACGCCCTGGTTCTTGAGTTCGGAGTCGATCTCGTCTCGAAAGGCAGTGCCCGGGGGAGGCAGCAGCAATTCGTGGCGGCTCAGCTCCGCGGGGGTAACCGAGGATTTGCGGGCCAGCGGATGGTCGGGCGGGGCTATGAGCAAACGGTCTTCGGCGAACAGCTCCTCAGCCCGGATCTCGGAGTCGCGCAGGGGCAGGTTGACCACCGCGCTGTGGAGATCTCCAGCGATCACCTGGGGGAGAAGGCTGGTGGTGGTGGCGGTCAGCACTTCTAGGCGGATGTTGGGGTACTGGGCCTCCAGGGCTGGCAGAACGATGGGGATCAGCCACCGGGCGGTGGAGTCGATGGTGCCCAACCGGGTGACCCCGGAGATGTCGTCGCGCATGGCGGCCATGTCGTGGGCGATGGCGTCGGTCTCGGCCCTGATGCGCCGGGCCCGGGCCACCACTGCCTCGCCCTCTTCAGTGAGGGTGCCGGCGTCGCGATCCACCAGGATGGCATCAAGTTCCTCCTCGAGCCGGGCGATGTGCTTGGACACGTTGGACTGCACGGTGTGCAGCGACCGGGCCGCCTTGGAGAACGTCTTGTGCTCGGCTATCGCCAACAGGGCGTCGAGCTGGCGGATGTCCACGGCTGCAAATCTACGGTCAGCAGGAGGAGCGGATGTCCACGGCTGCAAATCTACGGTCAGCAGGAGGAGCAGATGTCCACGGGACTAAGCGGCTGGCGTTGCCGGTCAGCCCGAGGTTCGCTGGCGGATCAGATTCAGCGCGCTGCCCGCTTGGAACCACTCGATCTGGTTGTGCGACAAGGTGTGCTCGGCGGTGATGTCCACGGTGGTCCCGTCGGGCTTGGCCACCTGCACCTGCACCGGCGCGCCGGGGGCCAGATCGGCCAGGCCGAGCACCGAGATGCGGTCGTCCTCGTCGATGCGGTCGTAGTGGTCGGGGTCGGCGAAGGTCAGGGCCAGCACGCCCTGCTTCTTGAGGTTGGTCTCGTGGATACGGGCGAACGACCGGGCGATCACCGCCGCGCATCCCCGGAAGCGAGGCTCCATGGCGGCGTGCTCTCGGGATGAGCCCTCGCCGATGTTGCGGTCGCCCACCACAACCCACCGCTGTTCCGCAGCGTGGTAGGCAGCGGCGACGTCGGGGAACGACCCGGTGCTGCCGTCGAGTTGGTTCTTGCCCTCGCCGACCGCCCCGGTGAAGGCGTTCACCGCACCCAGGTAGAGGTTGCCGGAGATGTTCTCCAAATGCCCCCGGTAGCGCAGCCACGGCCCGGCCATGGAGATGTGGTCGGTAGTACACTTGCCCTGGGCTTTGAGCAGCACCGGCAGGCCGCGGAAGTCCTCGCCGTCCCACGGGGAGAACGGCTCGAGCAGCTGGAGCCGCTCGGAGTCGGGCGACACCCGCACGTCCACACCGCTGCCGTCGTCGGGCGGGGCTGTGAATCCGCTGGCGCCAGGGTCGAAACCCTGGTCGGGAAGCTCGGTGCCCGGCCCCACCATGAGCGCCACCTCGGTGCCGTCGGGGGCGGTGATGGTGTCGTTGGCGGGGTCGAAGTCCAGCGTGCCGGCCAATGCCAGGGCCACCACCGTCTCCGGAGAGGTCACGAAGGCGTTGGTGGAGGCGTAGCCGTCGTTGCGCTTGGGGAAGTTGCGGTTGTAGCTGGTGACGATGCTGTTGGGGGTGCCCTCGGCCACGTCGTCGCGGTTCCACTGGCCGATGCACGGGCCGCAGGCGTTGGCCAAAACGGTGGCCCCGATGGACTCCAAGTCGGCCAATAGGCCGTCGCGCTCGATGGTGGCCCGCACCTGCTCGGAGCCGGGGGTGACCATGAGGGGCGACTTGGCGGTGAGTCCGTTGGCGGCGGCGTGGCGGGCGATGCTGGCCGCCCGGGTGATGTCCTCGTAGCTGGAGTTGGTACACGACCCCACCAGCGCCGCGCTCACCTCCAGCGGCCAACCGTTCAGCTTGGCCTCGGCCCCCAGTTCGGCCACCGGGCGGGCCCGGTCGGGGGTGTGGGGGCCGTTGATGTGCGGTCCCAGCTTGGACAGGTCGATCTCCACCACCCGGTCGAAGTAGCGGCCGGGCTCGGCCAGCACTTCGTCGTCGGCCCGCAGGTTGTGGGTGGCGGCATTGGCCGCGTCGGCCACGGCCTCCCGGCCGGTGGCCTTGAGATAGCGGGCGATGGCGTCGTCGTAGGCGAACAGCGAGGTGGTGGCGCCGATCTCGGCGCCCATGTTGCAGATGGTGGCCTTGCCGGTGGCCGACAGCGAATGGGCCCCCGGCCCGAAGTACTCCACGATGGCCCCGGTCCCACCGGCCACGGTCAGGATTTCGGCCACCTTCAAGATCACGTCCTTGGGGGCTGCCCAGCCGTCGAGCTCTCCGGTGAGGCAGACACCGATCAGCTTGGGCCAGCGCACGTTCCAGGGGAATCCGGTCATCACGTCCACCGCGTCGGCACCGCCCACGCCCACCGCCACCATGGCCAGGCCGCCGGCGTTGGGGGTGTGGCTGTCGGTGCCGATCATCATGCCGCCGGGGAAGGCGTACTGCTCCAGCACCACCTGGTGGATGATTCCCGAGCCCGGCTTCCAGAATCCGGCGCCGTAGCGGGCGCACACCGACTCCAGAAAGTTGTACACCTCCTCGTTGTTGTCGAGGGCGGCAGCCAGGTCGCGCTGCGCATCCACCCGGGCCGAGATGAGGTGGTCGCAGTGGGTGGTGGTGGGCACCTGCACCTCGTCGAGCCCGGCGGTCATGAACTGGAGCCAGGCCATCTGGGCGGTGGCATCCTGCATGGCCACCCGATCGGGCCGCAGATCCACGTAAGTGGCCCCCCGCTCCGGGGTGACGGCAGGGTCGTCGAGGTGGTTGGCCAGGATTTTCTCGGCCAGCGTGAGCTCTCGCCCGAAGCGCTCCCGGGCGGCGCCAACCCGCTCGTCCAGGGTTGAATACACGTTTTCGATCAGCTCTATAGGGGTGGAAGCGGCAACCGGCATACCCTCGATTCTACGGGCCTGCTGGCGAATTGGCCTTGTCGCGGAAGGGACGCTTCCCTGCACCAAATGGGCTAGGTGCAGTGCAGGATCCTGGATAGCATCGGTTTGACCCGGTGAGGCTGCACATGCAGAAGGGAGTTGACCATGAAAACGATGAGTGTTGACGATGGTCTGTACGGGGCCCTTGAAGCAGCAGCCGATCGCGATGGCAGGCCTATTCAGGAGCTGGTGACCGAAGCCATTGTCTCGTGGCTGGCAGATGCGACGATGGATGAGGCCGACCACGCGGCAATCGAAGCGGCTCGCCGTGAAGCAGCCGAACAAGGTGGGGTGGAGTTCGAGGCCTTCTTCGACGGGCTCCCACAGGCATAGGGCTGATTGTCAGCGTTGTATCGGGTTGAGCTGTCTCCTGCCGCCCAGCGTCAGGTGCGAAGACTCGCGCCGGAGGCTGCTCGACAGGTGCGTGATGTGCTTCGCAACCTGGTCGATGAACCTCGTCCGGCAAGAAGCGTGAAGTTGTCAGGGTTCGCTGCGGTGTGGCGCGTGAGGGCTGGCCAGCTTCGGATCATCTATGAAGTCCACGACGACGAGCGGCGGTTGATGGTGTTGCGAGTCGCAAGACGAGACGAACGCACATATCGAGGTTTGTGACAGGAACTAGCCCTAAGGGCTCTCTATTAGGGCCAGCGGCGGTGTTGGCGGCGGGAGCGGGGGGAGCGGTCGCCGAGGGCCCAGGCCCGGCGCCAGGGGGAGATATCAGGGCCGGTGAGGCCGGGGGTGGTGCCGGCGTGGGCTCGGCGGCGGGCCTGGTACCAGTCGGTGGCGCACTCGTCGGCCAGGGTGGCCACCGCCACCTCAATGCGGGCCGCAAACCGCCGGGCGTTGTCCTCCTCGGTGGGCGCCAGGGGGTCGCCGAAGGTGACGGTGGTGGCCGACACCTTGGGCACGTTTCGGCCCTTGGGCAGGATCCGGTCGGTGCCCTCCACGTGCACCGGCACCACCGGCACGCCGCAGCGCACCGCCAGATAGCCGGCGCCGCCCAGGAAGGGCTGGCCCCAGCCGTCGGGACTGCGGCCGCCCTCGGGGAAGATGAGCAGGCTCCAGCCGTCCTCGATGAGCGAAGCGGCCAGTCGGGCCGATCGCCGCCCCACTTTGGACCGCTCGACGGGGATGGCCCCGATTACCAGGGCCGACGCGGCCGACTTGACTGCCCCGGTGAAGAAGTAGTCGGCCGCGGCCCCTACCACCAGCCGGTTGCGCCACTTGGGTGGGATGGATGTGAACAGCAGCGGGGTGTCGATGTGGCTGTGGTGGTTGGCGGCGAAGATCACCGGGCCATCCAGTCGCTCGATCCGGTCGAGGCCCCGGCGCTGGGGCCGGGCCAGTGCGGCCATGGCCGGCTGCATCACTACTTCGGTGATGACCCGCCGGGCCGCTCGGGCTGCCGGTTTGCGGGCCCAGTCGGTGTCGTAGTCGGCCCCGCGATTCTTGAGTTCTGGCGCGGGCGGTACCCCCGCGGGCGGTCGGGCCGCCCGATAGGGGAAGTCCAGCTTCGAGATCACCCGCCTAGCTGACATCGGCCATCAGGATGGGGGGGTTGTGGAGGTGGGTGACGGTGGGCTGGCGGCCCACGGTGTCGCTGGCGATCTCAAGGGCGTCTTGGAGGGTGGATGCGGGGCGGAAGCCCATGCGCTGAACCGCCCGGGTGTCGCCGCCCACGATGATGACTTCGCCCAGGTGCTGAAGGGCGTGTGCCCCCCAGTACCACATGTAGAAGGGATGGACGCCGTGGTAGGCGTACGACGTGCGATAGAGGTGGATGTACCACTCGTCCTCGGCGAACTGGCGCTCGTAGCGGGCCTCGATTTCCACCGGGTCGGTGGTGTCGGCCAGCACCTGCTCGAAGAAGTCGATGTAGCTGGGGTGGTGTACCGGGTGGAATTCCCAGCGGGTGGGGTGGCCCATGATGACCACGCCTCCCTCCCGCACCAGCGGGCGGCCCCGATAGAGGTTGAAGAAGTAGCCCAGCCCCAGGCACATGACCAGGATGGGGTTCATCACCGAGTTCACGTTGTAGGGGCAGATGTAGGGCAGGCCCATGGTCAAGATGTCGGTCTGGCCCTCGACGGGCACCAAGTGCTGGGTGTATACGTTCTCGGTGGTCACCTTGTGGACCGCCTCCACCTCGCCGGCCTGCACCGAAGTCAGCTCATAGGGCGCCCGCCAAGACTGGAAGATCTGGCGGGCCATCTGGGGCGGGGCGTACTTCAGCCCGGTGGTCATGGCCACGAAGGCGGCCCGGTCTTTGGCCGTCCACTCCCACTCGCGCTTTTGGAGCATGGCCAGCGGGCCGTCCACCCCGAAGGTGTTGTTATTGACCGTGGTCTCGATCTGGAAGATCTTCACCCCGGCGTCGCGCAGCACCTTGCCCATGCGCCAGTTGGAGGCGTGCAGCTCGGAGCGGTGCTGGTCCATGAACGACTTGGACTCCTGCATCGTCTTGACGTTGTGGTGGTGGCGCAGTCCCTGGTAGCCGGCCAGGCCGGTGGCGGTGCTCTTGTGGCCGCCGTCCATGGCCACCAGGTTGATGTTCACGTACACCACCAGGTCGCTCTCCGCGGCCCGCTTGGAGAACTGCACCTCCTCGCCGTGGGGCGTGGTGCCCAGCACCACCATGCCGTCGGGGTCCTCGGCGTCGTGGTTGTAGAGGCAGCCCGAGGGGGCGAAGGCGTCATAGGTGCGGTCGCCCAGCGAGTAGCGCAGTTCGTCCTCGGTCATGCGCCGGTGCAGGGCCAGCGCGGCGATGATGTGAACGTCGTCCACCCCGGCCGCCGCGGCCATCTCCAGCACCTGCTCGATCACCATTTGGCGGATGTCGGGGCGGCGCATGGGGGGCAGCGGCAGGGAGATGTCGTCGAAGGCGATGGTGAGCTTCATGCCCGGGCGCAGCTGGGCGGGCAGCGGATCCTGGTCGATGGGGTTGAGCAGCGCCCGGCGGATGGCGCCCTCGGGGTCGGCCAGGCCCAGCAGGGGCTCGGCCGGATAGATCACCCGGCTGCGCCCGGCGGGGAGCTTCTCGGTGCGGAAGCCCTCGCCGTGGTGGAACAGGATCGGCGGGGTAGAGCGGTCTACCTCCAGCACCATGCCTGGGCGGGGGGTTGGCCGCACTCGGTCCTTCATGACATGTCCCTCTGGAGAGCCAGAACGCCGACGGAGTGCAACCGCGCCGAGCGCTTCATGACGCCTTCCGGCTTGCGATGGGCAGCAGCTTGCGGGGGCCGCCGGGGGCCTTGTCGAAGTATTCGATGAGCCAGCCTCGCTTGCGGGCCAGCATGGCCAGCTTGGGCTCGGGGTTTACCGCTACCGGGTAGCCCACCGCCTCCAGCAGGGCCAGGTCGCTGGCCGAGTCGGCGTAGGCCACCGACTCCGACATGAGCAGCCCCTCGGCGTTGGCGAAGTCGCGCAGCACTTCGGCCCGAGACTCGCTGGTGGGCGGCACCTCGGCGAGTTGCCCGGTGTATGTGCCGTGGGACTGGGCCAGTTCCGCGCACACGATGTGGTCGAACAGCGGGCGCAGCGGCTCCACGATGAAGTCGAGCGCGCCGGTGATCAGCACGGTGGTATGTCCCACGGCTCGATGCTGGCGCACCCGGCGGATGGCCGCGGGGTAGGACTGAGTCAAAATCAGGTCGCTGAACATCTTGCCGGAGTCCTCGGCCATCTGCTCTATCGGCGCCCCCTGGTAGCGGCGGTAGAAGTGGCGGAGGAAGTCGCTGCGGTCCCGGTGGTCCAGCGCCAGAAGCGACGGGGCCTCCAGCAATATCTTGGCCACCAGCCGGGCCCGTTCGTCCATCGGCAGCCGCCGGGTGGCCAGCCAGCCGTAGGCCATGACCACGTTGGCGGCGATGACGGTGTTCTCCAAGTCGAAAGCCGCAATGTGGCGGTCGGGGGAGAGCACCTGAGTTCGCTGGCGGCTCTTGCGGGACGGCCCCGACCGCCCCGACGGAGCGGTCTTGACCCGGCCCTGGGCCACCACGGTGGGCAGGTGGATGTCGATCACGTAGTGGGGCCAGTCGATGATCCGGGGGTCGAAGCAGTACATCTCTTTGTCGTCGTCGTCCAGGCTGTCCCATAACTCCAGC
This sequence comes from bacterium, assembly GCA_026708015.1. Lineage (NCBI taxonomy): Bacteria > bacterium. Next base: position 4,403 of record JAPOVT010000065.1, on the reverse strand, counting down.
AGCCGGTTTACGCCGAACAGGGCTTCGCACTCGGTGTAGGCCCCGTAGAGCTCCACGTAGCCCAGCGCCCGCTCCACTTGATTTCGGCGCTGGTCGAGGTCGGCGGTGATCTCGGCTTGGCGGCCCCGGATGGGCAGCCGCCCCAGCACCCGCTCACCGGCGTTCAGGCCGGTCCGCATCCGTTTGAGATGGCGGACCACTCGGCCCCGGCCCGGATAGGTCCAGTTGGGCGGGGGGATGGGCTGGTCGCGGTCGTCGTAGATGGGGTTCTCGCTGAACCAGCCGTGGGCCAGATCCACCAGCTGGTTGAATCGAAACGGGTTGATCGCTCCCGACGCCACCTGGATGATCTGGCGGTCGGTGTCGTGGCCCCGGGCGGCCACCGCACAGATGGACGCGGCCACCAGATCCACCGGGATCACGTCCAGCACTCCCTGGGGGATGCCGGGGAAGTCGGTGAGCAGCCCCCGGCCGTAGCCGATGATGATGGGCTCGGCCATGCGGAAGCCCCGAATCCACCCGGGGAACGGTTCGGCATAGGCCGACTCGATGATCGACGGCCGCACGGTGGAGACTTCCAGGTCGCCCCTGATCTCGGTCACCGCGGTCTCGGCCAGTGCCTTGGTGAAGGCGTAGGCGTCGGGGAAGCCCAGCGAGGCGGCCCGCGACCGACCGGCCTCCACCATTTGGTCGTGGACCCAGCGGCTGCGGAGCTGCTCGGTCTTGGCGGCCAGCGCTGGGGTACCGGCCGCCCCCAGCTCATGGCGAGCCCGGCTGCGGAACTCCTCCAGTCGGGCGGGATCGCGGCTCTCGGTCTCGGTGGTGATGCGCCGGCGGCGGCTGGCCTCGGCCTCGTCCTGCCACGACACCGGCACGTACATGGGGCCGTCGGCCAGGGGCTCCTCAGGGGCGTTGCCCCGGCGGCTTCCGGCCACGTAGCAGGTGGACACCGCGATGAAGTGGGGGGACGCTCCCATCTCATTGAGCATCTGCACCAGTCGAACCGGCCCCATGAGGTTGACTTCCACCGCGGTGTCCAGCGGGTTGTCAAACGCCACCGCCGCGGCCGAGTGGATGACGATGTCGCAGCCGGCGATCAGCTCCTGGCCGGCATCGTCCAGCCCTAGGCCGTCGACGCCCACGTCACCGGCCACGCCGGCGATCTGCTGGGCACACAGCCGCTCGAACTCGTCGCTCCCGAGCTGATCGCGCAGTCGGTCGAAGACGTCGTTGCGGATGATCTCCCGCCGGATGCGCTCCTCAACCCCTCGGCGTCCGGGGCGTACCAACAGCACCAGCTCCACCTCAGGCACACAGCGCAGCAGCCGCTCTACGAGAGCGGTGCCCAGAAAACCGGTCGTGCCGGTGATCGCTAGCCGCTTGCCGGCCAGCGCATCAGAGATCACCGCAGTGTTCTACCAAATCCAGGGAGATTTCCCCAGCCCACTCACGCTTTCAGGGTCGGTGCGGTGGTGCCAGGGGCTTCTATCGACTCCTGGACGGTGGTCCCAGGCGCTGAGCGAGGGATGGCAGCCGCAGCGAACGGCGCAGTTGGGCTGGCTAGCCGCCTTTGATGGTACCGGCGGTGGGTTAGTCGTTGTCTTTGATGGTGATGGTGGCGGTGCCGCGGCTGATGGGGGTGCCGACAGCGTCGGTGAGGGTGACTTGGAAGGTCTCGTCTTGTTCGGGGTCGTGGTCGTCGAGGATGGGTATGTACAGGTAGTCGTACAGGAGCCTTGAGCCGGCGGTGAACCTCAGCGTCCGGCTGCTGCCGGTTGCGTAGCCCCGGTAGTCGGCGCCGTGTCGCGCGGTGCCGTCTCGGGTGGTCACGCGCACGGTTACGGTCTGGTCGGGGGTCTCGCTCAAGTACACCATGAACCTCACACTGCGCCCGCTCTCACTCACCTCCACATCGCGCACCGACAGGCTCGGCCCCGCAGGCGGCGGCGGGGGCGGCGGCGGGGGCGGGGGTGGCGGGGGTGGCGGGGGCGGCGGGGGGGGAGGGGGCGGGGGCGGCGGGTCGTCGTCGTCGGCGACGGCGGCTGTTGCTGTGCCGTGGGCTGTGGAGACGGTGTAGCCCTGCCCGCTGTTCAGCGTGACCGTGACTGTGCCGTCGGCTTCGTCTGTGCTGTCGCCGGTGGTGGCCACGGTGTAGGTCTTGCTGCCGCTGGTTGGGATGGTGACCGTCTTGGTGCCCGTGGACACGCCGTAGTCGCCGGTCTGGGCGACGGCCACGGTCACCGCCAGCGGACTGTTGGGCGCGGGGGTGGCGGTGACGGTGAACACCGCGTTGTGGCCCTCGGTGATCGCGCTGCCCGCCGTCACGCTGATCTCGGGATCGGGCGGAGGCGGCGGAGGCGGCGGAGGAGGCGGAGGAGGCGGAGGCGGCGGAGGCGGGGGCGGGTCGTCGTCGGTGTTTGGGGGGTCGGTGTCTTGGTCGGGCGGGGGGTTCTGTGTGGTGGTGGGCGCGGTGCGGCAGGTTTGGAGGCGGTCCAATTCCGTGTAGATGCTCTGCCATAACGGGTTGGGGCCGTTGCCCTGCCAGTTGGGGGTTTGGCGGTCGGGGCGGGCTTTGAGGTCGGCGACGGTGTAGGCGTCTTTGCCTTTCATGGTGTTGTGGGCGCGGGTGAAGGTGTCGACGAGGTCGGGGCGGGCGCCGTTCCACGGGTCGGCCGCTTTGGCCGCCACTGCTGCCAGCAGCGCCGTGTCGTCGGTCGCGCACACCGCAGAGCCGGTGTCGATGATGGCGAAGGTCAGGCTCTGGTCGACTGGCACTTCCACCGCGTCGCCTGAGCCGTCGAAGTAGGCGGCCCCGGTGACGGCGATGGTGAGCTGCTCGTTCTCGGTCACGCTGTCGGCGAGCGCGGTGAGCGCGAGCACGGCTCGGTCCGCGCCGGCTGAGAAGGCGATCAGGGAGCGGGCCGAGCTGAGCGGCTGGTTCTCGCTGACCGTCACGCCGGGGCTGGCGTCCTCGTCGAGGGTGAGGGTGTAGTCCTCGCCGGGCGTCGCCCCGGACGTCTGAAGCAGCGCCCGCACCTGCTCGTCGCCGGTCGGCGCCGTCGCGAGGCGCAGCGTGACCGTGGCGCTGTCGCCGCCCTCGACCAGCTGCGGCAAACCGCCCGGCGAACGCTGTGCTTGCGGCGGCGTGTTGGACCCTCCGCCGGAGCCGGAGGGGGGCGCGTTCGAGCCTTTGGCGTCGGAGGGGGGAGCGTCGGAGTCGTCGCTGCTGTGGGGGCCGCCGGGGCCGCCGCGGATCTGCGGCGCGCTGTCGCCGCCGCCGGCTTGCGGGGGGTCCGGCGGCGAGTTGTAGGCGACGGGGCGGCTGCCGGCGAGGTCGTGGCTCATCCACACGTAGCCGGGCGCTTTCGGCTGGGTCCACTGCGGCGCGTGCAGGTAGCCGGGCGACCCGCAGGCGGTGTTGACGCGGTCGCCCCCGGCATGGGGGTCCGCCGACATAAGGTGCACCCGCATCGCGTCCATGGCGACTGAGCTGTAGCCGCCGCCGGAGATGGTGTGGGTCACGTCGACGCACTCGTCGTTCACGAGCGGGGACACATACACCCTGAACCCCGGCCTGAAGACCCACCCGCCGCCGCTCTCGCGGACCAGATCCTCAGGATCCAACACGACCGTCAACTCGTTGTCGGTGAACGGCCCGTCCGCTCCGTAGACCTCATCGAGAGGATCGAGATCCAACGCGAACCCGACCCGGCCCGTCTCCGCGTTCGCGTTGTTGGCGTGATCAACCGCTTTGATCGTCAGCGTCACCGGACCCGTCGGCTGGAACCCCGGATGGAACCACACAAAATAGTCCAGCGCCGAGTACTGATTCTGGCCCGCGTTGTGCCGCAGATACAGATCCCGACTCCACCAGTAGTTGGTCTTGTTGAGCGACCCGTCTGTGTTGCGCGTTGACGGCTTCTTGTAGCGCGAGATCGTCCATGTGCCGTCGGCCAGATACCGCGCCTTGGGCAAATAATAGCCTTGGGGCAGCTCGTGCTTGAAATACGGGAACTCGTACACCTCCGGCTTCGGCACCGACGCGGCAATGTCGTCATCCGCGATCACCAGGCTCACCGTGTGGGGGTCCCCCCGCGAATACAGGGCCAGGTTCTCCGGCAGCGTCCAGGTCAGCGTCCCGTACGCGGCGTCGGCGTTGTTGTCGGTGACGCTGATGTCGAAGTCCACGCTGGTGGAGCCCTGCGGAATCGTCGCGCTCGACGGCGCCGCGCCCGCATACCCCGAACTGTAAGTCGAGCCCGAGGAGAGGTTGGCGATCACGATGCCGCCTGCGGGCGCGGCCTGGTCAGACGTGACGCGGATGCGGCGGGTGCCGCCCTCGGCGATGTGGCCGTGGCCGCCCACCACCGACACCGTCAAAGTGGGCAGCGCGCCGCCCTCGT
>JAPOVT010000064.1 GCA_026708015.1 bacterium | reverse complement strand
GCGATGACGCCGACGTAGAACAGGTTGCGGAATCCCCGCTCGAACAGGCCGTCCGACGCACCGCTGGCTGTCACCATGATCATGTCGCTGGCCTCGGCCGCAGCGCTCGCCGGCGCCGTCAGGGTGCTGGAATACGGGCCGAGCAGGAAGTCGACGCGGTCTTCGTCGATGAGCTGTTCGATGAGAGCGGCCACCCGGTCGGGATCGGACTGGTCGTCGCGATAGACGATCTCGGCCCGGTATCGGCCATCGCCCACGCGGATCCCACCGTGCTCCTCGTTCACCCAGCGCAGCCACGTGTCGTAGCCCTGTTGCACCGCCTTGCCAGCAGCGGCGAACCGGCCCGTCTCGCTCAGCGCCGCACCGATGCGCACCGTGCCGTCGAAGCCGTCATCAGCGGCCTCGCCGCCATCACCCCCGGTGCACGCCGCCGCCAGCAGGATGGCCGTAGCCAATGATGCTGCAGTCTGCGCCCAGCGACGGCGTCGCGTGTGGAGTTGAGATCGAGTCACTGCCACGTCTCCGGTCTCTGCCCAATGGCTCGCCGGAAGCGTATGAGCAGGATCGCGGCTCAGCACGTTCCGCCCTTCATGCTGCTCTCGCCCGCCTGTCCTCCTGCGCACGTCCCACTGTCGGCGCCCGGCTGGTAGAACCGGCCGCGTGGAGCCGAAGGCGCTACCGGGGCCGGCATCGGAGCGCATGTCCAAGCAGCGGTCCCGCGACACGGGCCCGGAACGGCTCATCCGCTCAGCGCTGCATCGGCGCGGCCTGCGCTACTTCGTGCATCGGCGGCCGTTGCCCGAGGTGCGCCGCGAAGCCGACGTGGTGTTCCCCCGTCTGCGTGTGGCGATCTTCGTGGATGGCTGCTTCTGGCACGGCTGCCCCGAACACGGAACGAAGCCCCGCCGCAACGCCGAGTACTGGGAAACCAAGATCGCCCGCAACCGTGCCCGAGACGCCGACACTGACGCCCGCCTCACCGCCGCCGGCTGGACCCCGGTACGCATCTGGGAACACGAGCCACCCGACGAAGCCGCCAACCAGATCGAGCAACTCATCCGCCAACGCGCCCGCCACCTCGCGAAGCCCAAGCACGCCGACATCTGAGATCGCGGTTGCTGGGCATTTCGCGCCAAACTTGCAGAGACATACGTGCAGAATTAGTAGTCCATGATGTGCAAAACTTGTATTTCGCAGTGTGCAGAACTAGTATTCCGCTGATATGTCCCGCTATATCCCTCGGATGGCTGACACCAGGATCGAGTTCTTGGCCGACTCTCCTGCAGCACTGTTTGTCACCGGTGCTCGTGCCACCGGCAAGACGACGACAGCTCGCAGGCACGCAGCGACAGTGATCCAACTGGACAACGCCGAAGAAGCCGCGGCTGTGCGTGCTGACCCCGATGCCGCTCTGCGAGATCTCGAACCGCCAGTCCTGCTCGACGAGTGGCAGTTTGTCCCCGAAGTGCTCAATGCAGTCAAACGAGCAGTCGACACCGACCGTGTGCCGGGCAGGTTCATCCTTAGCGGCTCGGTCCGCTCCGCACGCGATCCCGCCCTGTGGCCCGGAACAGGTCGCTTGCTCGGGGTGACCATGCATCCGATGACGGTGCGCGAGCAGCTCGGCACGACTGGAGTCGAGTTCCTCGAGCCGCTGCGCGCCGGCAACGACCTCCGGCTGCCAGCGGACCCGCCTGACCTGCGTGGCTATGTCGAATTGGCGCTGCGGGGCGGCTTCCCCGAAGCAATCCTCGAGGGCGAGCCCGCACGCCGGGACGCATGGCTCGACGGTTATCTCAGCCACATGTTGAACCGAGATCCCTCGACACTGGGCGCGTCCCCCGACAGCGCCCGTCTCGGCCGCTTCTTCAGCGCGTATGCGCTCAACAGCGCCGGCCTAGCGACGGACGCCACGCTCAATAGCGCTGCTGCGATCAACTACCGGACCGGCACCGCCTACACGCAGCTGCTGAGCGATCTCGGCGTCATCGCTGAGCTGCCTCCGTGGCACAGCAATCGGCTCGCGCGACTCGTCAAGGGACGCAAGCGCCTCGTGGCCGACGCCGGCTTGTGGGCAGCGGCGGTCGGCGTCGACATCGCGACCGTGATGTCCAGCGGTGACCTGCTCGGGAGGCTCTTGGAGACCTTCGTGATCAACCAACTGCGTGCCGAGACGGCGCTGATGACCCGGGGTCCACAGCTCTGCCACCTGCGGGCAGCGGACGGTCGCCGTGAAGTCGATCTGATCGCCGATTTTGGCGCTCGCGGCATCGTTGCCGTCGAGATCAAGGCAACCACTGGGCCAGATGCCGACGATGCCCGCCATCTCGCATGGCTCCGCGACGAGCTTGGACCGCAGTTCGCGGCGGGCGCCGTGCTGCATGTCGGTCGTCGCAAGTACCGCCTGTCAGACCAGATAGACGCA